>JAIERC010000362.1 GCA_019747165.1 Sphingomonas sp.
ATAGCGCGGCAGCCCCCAATCATTGAGCCGGGGATCGAGGATCTTCAGTTCAAGCTGGGGGCAGAGATCGCGCATCGAGGTTCCTTGGCTGGACTATTACGCGCCTAGCCTCGCTGCGCCGCGCGGTGCAAGCGGCGTTAACCCCTCCTGCGCATGCGCGCGTTAAAGAAGGGGGGTGACGACCGTGCCGATCAACCGCCCGCCGCTGGCATGGGCCCTGGGGTTGCAGCTGATGCTGGCGACCCTTGCGCTTTATGGTGCCGTGTCGCTGCCGGGGCTTGAAGCGCATTGGATGTTCTCCGCGACGGGTATCGCCTTGTTCCTGCTTTGGCTTGCGGTGGCAGCGGCAACGGCGCGGATGCTGTGGCGTGCAGTCCCATCGCATGAGCAGTTGGCGATGCTGGCGTTGGGCATCATTGCGCTGCGCCTATGCTTTGGCGCGCTGGTGCTGGGTCGGCTGTCGACCGGGGATGCGGATATCTATCCGGTGATCGCGCGGCAGCTGCTGGCGGGACAGGGCCTCAACTTTGATCAGGCCGATATGGGCGAGCGGGTGTTTGCGCTTTATCCGCCCTTTTACCCGGTGCTGCTGGCTGCATGGGGCGCGGTGACTGGATTTTCGACCTGGTCGCTCATTGCGATGAACATGCTGGTCGATTGCAGTGCCGCCTGGCTGATCATGCAAATCGGTACGGCGCTAAAGGCGCCGGCAGCCGGGCGGAGCGCGGCGTTCCTCTACCTAATTTGGCCATCGGTGCTGTTTTCTGCCCCGCTCGCGCAGAAGGAAGGGGTGGCGATTGCGCTGATCCTGCTGCTGGCACTGGTGTGGATCAGGCAGAGCCAGCAGGCGGCTGGTGGGTGGCGCGGGGCGCTGGCGCTGGGCGTACCGGCGGGATTGCTGGCGATGACGCAGCCGGGCCAGGCACCGCTGGCAGCGCTATTCGGGCTAATGCTGGTGGGGCGCATCGGGGTTCGTCGGCTGATCAGCTTCGGGCTGGCGGGGGCGGGTGTCGCGGTTATCGTGATGCTGCCCTGGTGGGTGCGAAACTGGCTAGTGTTCGGCGCTTTTGTGCCGCTGACGAGCGCGGGCGGCATCAGTTTCTGGATCGGCAATAATCCGGACGCGACGGGCAACTGGATGCCGCAGCCTGAGGCGTGGCGCGGCTTGCCCGAGATCGATTATGCACGGCGGGCGAGCGGCGAGGCGATGGCGTGGATCAAAGGGCATCCGGCTGATTTCGTGCGGCTGACGATTGCCAAATTTCTGCGCGCAGCGGGGGTAAGCCAGTTCGGCTTGTTCCGCATATCGATCATGGCACCGGCGATTTCCCCGGCGTTGGCGGCGATGCTGTTTCCGCTCTCCTTTGGCGCGCACTGGCTGATGCTGGGGGCAGGGGCGGTGTCGCTCCGGCTACGTCAGGTGCCGGGAATCTGGGTGATGACCTTGTTGCTGATTGCGGGGTTCGTGCAACTGGCGCTGTTTGGCGTGTGGTTTGAATTCGGCGAACGCCACCGCGAGTTTTTGACGCCGTTCTTGCTGCTGCTGGGGTGCATGGCGGCGGAGGCGGTGCAGGGGCGAAATGGGGTTGGTGCGCGAGTGGGCGGATAACGACGGTTATCGCAGCACTGCTGCGGCGATCCTTTCTGCCAGCAGGCGGGCTACTTCTTCCTTGGGCATTCGCTCCCAGCTTTCGACGCCCTGTGCCGTCACGATGTGAACGCTGTTCGCGGCCCCGCCCATGACGTCACCGGAAACGTCGTTGGCGATGATCCAGTCGGCACCTTTGCGGACGCGTTTGCCGCTGGCATGTTCGGTCACGCGTTCGGTTTCTGCTGCAAAGCCGATCAGCAGGGGCGGGCGCTTGGGGCTCTTGGCGAGCGTCGCCAGGATATCGGGGTTTTCGACGAGCATCAGCGTCGGCGTGCGCGCGCCCTTTTTGATCTTTTGCGGCATCGGGGTGACGCGCCAATCAGCGACGGCGGCAACCATGATTGCGGCGTCGGCGGGCAGGGCCTGTTCGACCGCAGCGGCCATTTCAAGCGCGGTTTCGACATCGATCCGGTCAACGCCCGGCGGGGTGTCGAGCGTGACGGGGCCAGCGATCAGCGTCACGCGCGCGCCGAGCGCGGCAAGCGCTGCAGCAATAGCGAAGCCCTGCTTACCCGATGATCTGTTGGCGATATAGCGGACCGGATCGATCGGCTCATGGGTCGGCCCGGCGGTGACCAGCATGTGCCGGTCAGTAAGGTTGGTCATAGGCCGAGCGCGCGGGTGATAGCGGCGAGGATCGCGTCAGGCTCGGGCAGACGACCGGTGCCAAATTCGCCGCATGCCATCGGGCCTTCATCGGGCTCCATCACGGTGATGCCATCGCCGCGCAGCGTGGCGATATTGCGACGGGTAGCCGGGTGCTGCCACATGCGGACGTTCATCGCTGGTGCAGCGAGCACAGGCTTGTCGGTCGCAAGTAGCAAGGTGGTGGCGAGATCATCGGCGATACCCGCGGCCATCTTGGCGAGCAGATCAGCGGTGGCGGGCGCGATGACGACGAGATCGGCTTCACGGCTCAGCTGGATATGACCCATCTCGGCCTCATCCTTCAAATCCCACAGGCTAGTGTGGACGGGATTTTCACTCAGCGCCGCCAGCGTCATTGGGGTGATGAAATGCGCGCCGCCCGCGGTGAGCACGCAGCGCACGCCAATGCCCGCCTTGCGCGCGAGGCGAATGACCTCGCAGGCCTTATAAGCAGCAATGCCGCCACCGACGATCAGGAGAATGCGTTTCATCGAACCGACCTTGTCACGGTAATGCGGCGGCTGTCGAGCGCGGCGACATAGAGATCGCGCAGCGCATCGGGAATGAAGGCAAGCCCGACCAGGCTGATCGGGGCCACAAGCAGCACCCAATAAGAGGTGTCCGTACGGCAAAACAGGCTGATGAGCAGCGCATAGGCGCTCAGCACTGCAAGCAAGCGCGTCGCGGCCGGATCGCGCCAGGCCAACCAGCCGAACAGCGCAAAGCCTATGATCGGTGCCGCGAGCCATTCGGGCAAAACAGTCAGTGCGGTGGTCAGCGTCAACGCCTTCACGAAAAAACCAAACCCAAGCAACCCGCTCCACCCCGGTCCGACCGGATCATTGGGCAGGATGATCGCGCTCCAGGCAACATAATGGGCGGTGACCGCCACGCCGAGCAGCGCGAGTGCGACGGCCCAGCCCATCGCTTCGCGCCGATGCCCGCCTGCCAGCGCACACAGGGCCATGACGATCGCATAAAGCGCGGCGGTTTCGCGGATCAGCATCGCGCAGGCACCGATCGCAACCGCCTCAACCCAGCGATCATCGCGCCACACCGCCAGCGAAAGCGCAACCAGCAGCCCGGCCCAGATTTCATGAAAGGCGAGTAGATCGGCACGCAAGAAGATCATCCCGCCACAGCCAATAAGGGCCAATGCGATCACCCGGGGCGGTGGACGTGCGAATATACCACCCAGCCGCACATACCAGGCAGCAAGCACCGCCATGCACAGCAAATAGAGCATCAGAATCGTCAGGGTGCGCGGCAACGCTGCCAGGACCACCGCGAGCGTTGGCAGGCGCATCGTCACAAACGGGCGGACGGGATAGCCGCCACTGCGCTGTGCCTGCGCGGCGACGCTATAGTAATCGCCGCCGCCACGCACCCCTGCAATAATCGATTCGTATAGGAGTAAGTCGGTCTGGCCGCTGACAGTGGAAGCCGGATTTTGGCTAACCGCCGCTGGCCCTGGTGCGGCAATCGCGCTGAGCGACGCCAGGATAAGTAGTGCCAGCCCCGCGAGCACGAGCCTGGCCGAGCGCCGCTTGGTGCCGGCAAACCGACTTGGCTGCGCAAGCCAGACGGGCGGTGACACCCGTGCCACTCAGCCTATCCCAATCAAGACAACCACAGCCACGAACCAAGCGCGCCAACTGCCGCTGCGACAAACGCAACCGCCGCATAGCGCCAGCCGCCGCCGATTCGCACCACGTCGATCTCGCCAAGTGGCGGGGCGGGGGGCGCGCCACCAGGATCGGGGAAATGCCGTTCGATATTGCGGATCAGCTGGGGCAGCCGCGCCAGCGTTTTGAAATCGGCGGTCAACCGGTCAGCGACAAAGGTTTCTGGGCCAAGTTCGGTCCTGATCCATTCGCGGACAAACGGCGCTGCGGTTTCCCACATGTTGATATCGGGATCGAGCGCGGTCGCCACGCCCTCCACCATGACCATCGTCTTTTGCAACAACAACAGATGCGGCTGCGTTTTCATGTCGAAATCACGGGTGATGTTGAACAGCCCGTCGAGCATATTGCCGACTGACATTTCCTTCACTGACATGCCGCGCATCGGCTCACCCACCGCGCGCAGCGCGGTCGCGAATTCGCCGACATTGTGGTGCGCGGGAACATAGCCGGCTTCGAAATGGATCTCGGCGACGCGCTTATAATTGCCGGTGATCAGGCCATAGAGAATCTCGGCCAGCCACACCCTGGCGCGGCGATCGATCCGGCCCATGATCCCGAAATCGATCGCCGCGATCCGGCTGCCGGGTAGGGCAAAGAGATTGCCCTGATGGAGATCGGCATGGAAAAATCCTTCCGCGATTGCCTGCCGTAAAAAGGCATGGACCAGGATATGCGCCAGCCGGGCGGGATCATAACCAGCGGCGAGCAGCGCCGCGCGGTTCGACAATTTGATGCCGTCGATCCATTCCAGCGTCAGCACGCCGCCGGTGGTGCGCTGCCAATCGATCGCAGGCACGACGAAATCGGGTTCCGCCGTCATCGCTTCGGCGAGTTCGGAGGCCGAAGCGGCCTCACGCCGCAGATCAAGCTCGCGCGCGGTCCAGCGCTTGAAGGTTTCGATGACGAGGCGCGGCTGGAGCCGAGCGAGTTCGCCGCCCATCGATTCGAGCTGTGCTGCGGCCCATTGATAGGTGTCAATGGCGCGGGCAAACTCCTCCTCGACGCCCGGACGTAGCACCTTGATGGCCACGGCACGGCCATCAGTTGTCACGCCCCTATGGACCTGCGCTATCGACGCAGCGCCGACCGGCACTGGATCGATTGAGGCGAACAGCTCTTCCAGCGGGCGGCCAAAGCTCTTGACCATCGCTGTGTTGATGATGGCGAAGGGCACCGGGGGCAGCGCATCCTGCAGACGCGCAAGATCGCGCGCCGCAGCTTCACCAACGATATCGGGGCGGGTGGCAAGCGTCTGGCCGAACTTGATCGCGGCGGGGCCAATCTCTTGCAGTGCATCCGCATAGGTCGGGGTTTCCGGCAGGCGCACGCCGATACGCGCGATCCGAACAAGCCGGCGGACGGGGGCAGGGGTATTAGGATCGCGCTCGATACCGCTCAGCGCGCCGTGACGGGCGAGCGTGCGGCCCCATTTCAGGACGCGCCAGAGATGGACGACGGGGGCGGTCATGCGCAACCAGCCTTGGCGGAATGGCGCAAGATCAGATCTTCCAGCCGCTATGGATCGCGACCAGTCCGCCGAGCATCGGCTCCACCTTGGTCTGCACAAAGCCAGCGTCGGCAATCATGCCTTCGAACTTGGCCATGTCAGGAAAGCGGCGGATCGATTCGATCAGGTAGCGATAGCTGTCCTCGTCCTTGGCGAGCAGCTTGCCGAGTTGCGGGACCAGCTTGTGCGAATAGGCATCATAGATTTCCGCAAAGCCCGGCCACAGCGTCGTTGAGAACTCCAGGCAAAAGAAGCGCCCGCCGCGTTTCAGCACGCGGTGCGCTTCGCGCAGCGCCTTGGGAATATCAGTCACGTTCCTGATGCCAAAGGCGATCGTATAGGCATCGAAAAACCGGTCAGGAAAGACCAGCGTTTCGGCATTGGCTTCGGTCCAGACCAGCCCGTCAATGCCGCGCTTTGCGGCGCGTTCAATGCCAACCTCCAGCATCGCCGGGTTGATGTCCGCCACCG
>JAIERC010000002.1 GCA_019747165.1 Sphingomonas sp.
AGGATCGCATTTTTACGAATGTCTACGGCTTTCAGTCATGGAAGCTGGAGGCAGCGCTCAAGCGTGGCGATTGGGACAATACGCGCGCTTTGCTGGCGCTGGGGCCGGATACGATCATCGACCGGATCAAGGCATCGGGCCTGCGCGGGCGCGGCGGGGCAGGGTTCCCCACCGGCACGAAATGGTCGTTCATGCCCAAGGAACCAAGGCCGGACCGGCCCAATTTTCTGGTGATCAACGCCGATGAGAGCGAACCGGGCAGCTGCAAGGACCGCGAGATCATCCGCCACGATCCGCACAAGCTGATCGAGGGCGCGCTAGTCGCCGGCTTCGCGATGCGCGCACGCGCCGCCTATATCTACATTCGCGGCGAATATATCCGCGAGGCCGAGACGCTGTTCGCGGCGATTGCCGAGGCTTATGACAAGGGTCTGATCGGCAAGAACGCCTGTGGCTCTGGCTATGATTTCGACGTTTTCTGCCACCGGGGCGCAGGCGCCTATATCTGCGGTGAAGAAACCGCGATGCTCGAAAGCCTGGAGGGCAAAAAGGGTCAGCCACGCCTGAAGCCGCCCTTTCCAGCGGGCGCGGGGCTTTATGGCTGCCCGACGACGGTCAATAATGTCGAATCAATTGCGGTCGCGCCCACCATTCTGCGCCGCAGCCCCGAATGGTTCGCCAGCTTCGGGCGCGAGAATAACCGCGGCACCAAGCTGTTCCAGATCAGCGGCCATGTGAACCGCCCCTGCGTAGTCGAGGAATCGATGAGCATCAGCTTTCGTGAGCTGATTGAGGTGCATTGCGGCGGCATTCGCGGCGGGTGGGATAATCTGCTTGCGGTCATCCCCGGTGGTTCGTCGGTGCCGTTGGTGCCCGCTTCCGAAATCATGGACGCACCGATGGATTTTGACGGGCTCAAGGCGCTCGGTTCGGGCCTCGGCACCGCCGCCGTCATCGTGATGGACAAATCGACCGATATCGTCCGCGCGATCAGTCGGTTGTCGTACTTTTACAAGCACGAAAGCTGCGGCCAGTGCACCCCGTGCCGCGAAGGCACTGGCTGGATGTGGCGCGTGATGGAGCGGATGCGCACCGGCGACGCGGATATCAGCGAGATCGACACGCTGTATCAGGTGACCAAGCAGGTCGAAGGCCACACCATCTGTGCTCTGGGTGACGCGGCGGCGTGGCCGATCCAGGGCCTGATCAAGCATTTCCGCCCCGAGATGGAACGGCGTATTGCTGAGAAGCGCGGTGATGCGGGCGAAGCGATGTTGGAGGCGGCGGAGTGACGGACGAACGTGCTGATCTGATGCTGGAGATTCTGAAAGGCATCCAGAGCGATGTCGCCGCGATCAAGCGCGAACAGGCGTCGCAGGGCATCCGTTTGCTCGCGCTCGAAGATCATATTCGCGGCCTCGTCGGGACGATCTATGGCATTCAATCGGACATCGCCGATTTGAAGATGCGGGTCGACCGGATCGAAAAGCGCCTCGGCTTGATGGACACGGAACACTGATGTTGCCCTCGGTCACCAAACAGATTGAAGGCCACACGATCTGCGTACTGGGCGATGCGGTTGCCTGGCCGATCCAGGGCCTGATCAACCATTTCCGCCCCGAGATGGAGCGGCGCATTGCCGAAAAGCGCGGCGACGCTGGCGAAGCGATGCTGGAGGGGGCGGAATGAACCGTGTGTCGTCCCTTGCCATCTTGGCGATGGTTGGCGTTCCGGTTGGTGGCTGTCAGAAAATTGAAGGCTGGCGGAAGCCGGAAGTTGCGGCGTGCCGCTCGTTTGTCAGTGGTGGTTTGCGCTCTCCGTCCACCTATTCGGAGATTGAAGCCAGATCCGAACGTGGCAAGGACGGCGACGGAAACCCAATGGCTACGGTGACTATCTCTTACGATGCCGCCAACGCCTATGGCACACCAGTTCGCGGGGCACAGATTTGCTACTTTGCGATCAGCAAGGACGGAAAGTTTTCGCCGGAGCCGTCTGTGGCAACCGCGTTGGCGTCTGCTGACAGGGCGTTAGGTCAAAACAACGGGGGGTCGTGCTGCATTCCGCCGACAAAAGAAGACCCCAACGATCCGGCCGCAAACATAACGATGGCCGACAACCTCACGATGGAAGACACGGCGGCAAACATCACACCGCCAAAGGTGAAACGCTAATGCCTAAACTCAAAGTAGACGGCATCGAAATCGAAGTCCCCGCCGGTGCCACCGTGCTCCAGGCGTGCGAGCTTGCCGGCAAGGAAATCCCGCGTTTCTGTTATCACGAGCGCCTGAGCATCGCGGGTAATTGTCGCATGTGCCTAGTCGAGGTGAAGCCTGGGCCGCCCAAGCCGCAGGCGAGCTGCGCGCTGCCTGCTGCCGAGAATCAGGAGATTTTCACCAATTCGCCGATGGTGAAGAATGCGCGTGAAGGGGTGATGGAGTTTCTGCTGATCAACCACCCGCTTGATTGCCCGATTTGCGATCAGGGTGGCGAGTGCGATTTGCAGGATCAGTCGGTCGCTTATGGTCGCGGATCGAGCCGGTACGACGAGAATAAGCGTGCCGTCACCGAGAAATATATGGGCCCCATCGTCAAGACGGTGATGACGCGCTGTATCCAGTGCACGCGCTGCGTGCGTTTCGCCGAAGAAGTCGCTGGCGTTGAGGAAATCGGCGCGATCGGGCGCGGTGAGAATATGCAAATCACCAGCTATCTCGAACATGCCGTGACGAGCGAACTGAGCGGCAATGTGGTTGATCTCTGCCCGGTCGGCGCGCTGACCAGCAAACCCTATGCGTTCGAAGCACGGCCCTGGGAGCTGAAAAAGACGCTGACGATTGACGTGATGGACGCGGTTGGCACCAACATCAGGCTTGATAGTCGCGGGCGGCAAGTGCTGCGCTGCCTGCCGCGCATCAATGAAGACGTGAACGAGGAATGGGCAACCGACAAGACGCGCCACGCGATTGACGGGTTAGTCCGCAAGCGCCTTGACCGGCCTTATGTACGCAAGGGCGGTAAGCTGGTTGCGGCGACATGGGATGAGGCTTTTGCGGCCATCGCGGCGGTGAAGACGGGTGGCAGCGTGGCCGCGATTGCGGGCGATCTGGTCGATTGCGAGACGATGTATGCGGCCAAGGCGCTGATCGCCAAAATGGGCTCCACGATGCTGGAGGGCCGGCAGACCGGCATGGCCTATGACGCCACATCGATGGCGGCGGTGAATTTCAACACGAGCATTGCGGGCACAGAACGGGCTGATGTGATTCTGCTTGTCGGCACCAATTTGCGCTGGGAAGCGCCACTGGTGAACACGCGGGTGCGCAAGGCCATCAAGCGCGGCGCGAAGGTGTTCGCGATCGGGCCGGAAATGGACCTGACCTATAAGGTGGAGTGGCTGGGCAATGGCCTGTCGGCGCTGGGCAACTTGCCCGATGCGGCGGCAGAGGCATTTAAAAATGCGCAGCGGCCAATGATCATCGTGGGGGGGGCGGCGCTGAAATCAGGGCACGGCGCGGCGCTGGCCTTTGCCAAGAAACACAAACTGGTCCGCACGCTGGAAGATGGCACGGCGTGGAACGGCTTTAACGTCGTCCACATGGCGGCCGCGCGGATGGGCGGGCTGATGCTCGGCTATGCGCAGCCTGGCGGCATTGCAGACATTGCCGCTGCAAAACCAAAGCTGGCGTTTTTCCTGGGGGCGGACGAGGTCGATTTCTGGGACTTCGCCAAGAGTTTCAAAGTCTATATCGGCCACCATGGGGACAAGGGCGCGGCGCACGCCGACGTCGTGCTGCCCGGTGCCAGCTATGCCGAGAAATCGGGCACCTGGGTCAATCTGGAAGGGCGCGTTCAGCGCGGCGAACGTGCGGTGTTCCCGCCCGGTGACGCCCGCGAGGATTGGACGATCCTGCGCGCGCTGTCGGCGGTGATGGGCCAGACGCTGCCGTTCGATACGCTCGATCAGCTCCGCGCTGAAATGGCAAAGGACGTGCCCACGCTCGGCCAATTGGGGCTGGTAACATTCGACTGGGCACCGCCCAAACTTGACGCCAAGGGCGAGGGCGAGATCACCTATCCAATCAAGGATTTCTACCTCACCAACGCCATCTGCCGCGCCAGCCCGACGATGCAACGTTGTTCGGCGGAACTGGTGCACGGCCAAAGCTTTGCGGAGGCGGCGGAATGATAAGAATGATAATCCGAGTATATCTCGCGGCTATGCGCTACGGGCCACTTGTCCTGTTCACTCTGGCAATCATTAACACGGTATTGACTGTCCTTTGGGCACTGGGCAGCCCCGGAGGCTTCATAGGCATCGTCGCTGGACTCAACAGCGGACTTGTTCCTTTTATCGCTGCCCTAATTCTCCATCGGTTTGATCGGTGGCGGGCTGGTGCGAAATGACCTGGTGGTTCACCTATCTCGGCATGCCGTTTGAGGGCGCTTGGTTCCTGGCCACGCTAATCGACATCCTGCTCATCGCGTTGCCGGTGATGCTGGCGGTGGCGCTCATCATTTATGCCGATCGCAAGATTTGGGCGGCGATGGCGCTGCGGCGTGGGCCCAACGTGGTCGGGCCATTTGGGATTCTCCAGTCCTTCGCTGACGGGTTGAAGGTGTTCCTGCAGGAAACGATCATCCCGTCGAGCGCGAATAAGGGCCTGTTCCTGCTCGCGCCGATCATTACCTTTACGGTCGCGCTGATTGTATGGGCGGTGGTGCCGTTTCAGGCTGACCTGATCCTGTCGAACATCAATGTCGGGCTGCTCTATGTGCTCGCGGCGAGTTCGCTCGGGGTGTACGGCATCATCCTGGCGGGCTGGTCGTCCAACTCTAAATACCCGTTCTTCTCGGCGATCCGTGCGGCGGCGCAGATGGTTTCTTACGAAGTCGCGATCGGTTTCGTGCTGATTTCGGTGGTGCTGTGGACGGGGAGCTTCAATTTGGCCGCCATTGTCGAGGCGCAGAAGGATGTCTGGGGCTTTGCCTGGCTGCCGATCAACGGCTTCGCGTTTAATCCTTTGCTCTTCCCGATGGCGGTGGTGTTCTTCATCTCGTCGCTCGCCGAAACGCAGCGTGCGCCGTTCGACCTGACCGAAGCGGAGAGCGAGCTCGTCGCCGGCTATCAGACCGAATATTCGTCGATGGCCTTCGCGCTCTACTGGCTCGGCGAATATGCCAATGTGATCCTGATGTGCGTCCTCAACGCGACCTTGTTTTGGGGTGGATATCTGCCGCCGGTCGATTGGGCACCGCTTTATTATGTGCCGGGGATCATCTGGCTGTTTCTGAAGATGTGCTTTTTCTTCTTCCTGTTCAGCTGGGTAAAGGCGACCGTGCCGCGCTATCGTTATGATCAGCTGATGCGGCTGGGGTGGAAGGTCTTCTTGCCGTTGTCGCTCGTCTGGGTGTTCCTGGTCAGCGGTTACCTCATGCTTGTTCGCGTAGGAGTGGGTGCATGAGCATCGCGCAATTCATCAAGTCGTACACGCTCTACGAGTTCCTCGGCGCGCACATGAAGACGTTGAAATACTTCTTCAGCGCCAAGGCGACGATCAACTATCCCTACGAAAAGAACCCCATCTCCCCGCGGTTCCGGGGCGAGCATGCGCTGCGCCGCTACCCCAATGGCGAGGAGCGCTGCATCGCGTGCAAGCTGTGCGAGGCGGTGTGTCCGGCCCAAGCCATCACGATTGAAGCCGAGCCACGCGAAGACGGCAGCCGCCGGACGACACGCTATGACATCGACATGACCAAGTGCATCTATTGCGGGCTGTGCGCCGAGGCGTGCCCGGTCGATGCGGTGGTTGAGGGGCCGAATTTTGAATTCGCGACCGAAACGCGTGAGGAACTGATTTACGACAAGGCTAAGCTGCTTGATAACGGCGACAGGTGGGAGCGAGTGATCGCCGCAAACCTTGCCGCCGATGCTCCATACCGTTAAGCGCACACCGATTCCAAGGGGCCTCCACACATCGTGATTCAGGTTT
>JAIERC010000440.1 GCA_019747165.1 Sphingomonas sp.
CAAGGCGGATCGGCCTGATGCGACCGCATGTCTACCTGATCAATGCGGCGCGCGGCGGCATCGTCGACGAAGACGCATTGGTCGATGCGCTAGAGGCCGGGCGGCTTGCGGGCGCAGGACTGGATGTGTGGAAGCACGAACCGCAAATCGACCCCCGCCTGCTCGCGCTCCCCAATGTCGTGATGCTCCCACATATGGGCTCCGCCACCTTTGAGGGGCGGATGGCAACCGGCGACAAGGTCATCACCAATATTCGCATGTGGGCTGACGGCCACCGCCCGCCCGATCAGGTGCTGGAGGGGTGGATTTAGCGACGGCACGCCGCCGCTGAAATCTGGTATAGGCAGATCGCATTGGGCCAATAGATCACAGGGCAAGTCGCATGCAGCCAGATGAGCCAACGGGAAAAACGACCGATGAGCGGATCAGCAGCTATGCGCTGACGGGGTTTCACCTGCTCGAACATGGCCTGTTGATCATCATCGCGGTGCTAACCCTCGGTGCGGTGGCGCGCGAGGTCAACACGGTGATCATCACGCAGGTGGTCACCCTGGCCGATATCCTGCAGATGTTTCTCTATACCGAAGTCATCAGCATGATCGGGGTTTTCTACACTGGGCGCGGATCGGCATCGCCGTTCGTATACCCAATCTTCATCGCGATTACCGCGCTGGCCCGGCTGATCGTGCTGCAGGGCAAGGACATGAAGCCTGAAAACATCTTGTTCGAAGCCGGGTCGATCCTGCTGCTGTCAGTCGCCGTCGTCATCATCCTGCGTTCGCGCAAGGAATTTGGCAGCTGAGGTGTCTGTAGGCCGTCTAGTCTGTCGCAGGAGGGCCGCACTTAGGCGCTATCAGGGGAAGTTGAGCGGTCGCGCTGCCGTCACCTGAGCTACACTTGAAAGTAGAAGTAGGGCTCTGTAGCATTAGTAATGCGCTTAACTCTTCCGACTCTTGCCATTAGCCTGTTTGTTGGCCCAGCTTCGATCTGGACCCTAATATTATCGCCAACACCTGCAGACGCCAGATCTAATGATCGCGTCCATTTGGTGCGACCTTTCAAGATGATCTCAGCCAAAAATCTATCAGGTTATATAGCCGTCAAGTTCAAAGTCCTTGCTAGAATCGATCCTGACCGCCCGCTTGCCGACGAACGGTCGAACCAGACATTAAGCTTGTTCGGCAGAGAGGATTTGATCGCTGCCTCGAGCGATGATTACAAGGCCAATGGCTGCTCTCCAATAGAAACGACGTTTACGGTCCTCGATGAGATCGCGGACAGGGCGCGCAAAACCTCGATCGTCATCATAAGCGAAAGCCATGAACGGTCCCAGCATCGAAGCTTCATTGCAGAGATTGCAAGTCGGTTGCGGCCGCTGGGGTATGCCACGCTGGCGATTGAAACGCTGGCGAACCCAGAGCCGGGAACGCCGGCGCAATATCTGTCGCCGTTTCTGAAACACCCCAATCTGCCGTTTTTGACGGACCAAGATGGTTATTATCTCTCTGAAGCCGGTTTCGGCCGGCTCGGGCGGCGCGCCAAGGCACTTGGCTACCGGCTTTTACCCTACGAGTTCTTTGCGTTACAGAATGGAGGTCTCCCGCCAGACGCGACATGGGAGCAGCGAATTGCCGTCCGCGAGGAAGGGCAGGCCAGCCATCTGGCTGAATTCCTCGGCGAGCACCCTGGCACCAGGTTGCTGGTGCATGTTGGCTATACGCATGCAACCGAAGTGCAGCGACCTGACGGAACGAAATGGCTAGCAGCACGGCTAAAGGAAAAGACCGGCATCGATCCCCTCACCATTTCGCAGACAATTTGTCGCGGTGGGGGGGACACGGTGCGGTTTTCGGCGTTGCCTGCAGATCAGCCGGTGGGGGCGTTCGATTTGGTCGTTGATCATCCCAGTGCGCGTTTCGTCCAGGGTCGCCCCGAATGGCGGCTATTGGCAGGGGACATAGCCGTCAGCATCCCGCAAGCGCTGCTTCCGTCGACGGGTTGGCGCGTGATCGAGGCACGGCCAATAGGTGAGCCGGTCACCTCCGTCCCAATGGACCGGGTGGCTATCCGTCCCGGGGAGACGATTGCGCTGATGCTACCGCCGGGACGGTACAATTTACGCGCCATTGACGTCGAGCGTGACGAACGGGCTGAGACAAACCCCGCAAGCCGATGATCTGGCGGATCGAAGGCTTTGATCAGGTCGTTTAAGTCAACTGGCGGTGGGTAGAAACTGGCCAACCATCCCGCCTCAATCCCCCGTCAAAATCCGGTCGATCAACTGCTTCACCGTCGGCACAAACCCGTTCGAATAAAACGGGTCCTTCTTGAAATTATACGCGCCATGGCCGGCGAACATCAGATTCTGTTCGGTATCCCCACCATGCGCGATGTCTTGTAGCGTCTTCTGGATGCAAAAACTGCGCGGATCGGCCAGGCGGCCGGTGGAGTTGGTCTCACTGTCCATCCAGGACGAAAAGGCGCACTGGCTGAGGCAGCCCATGCAATCCGACTGATCCTGGCGAATCTCGGCCTTTTCACTCGGGGTGACGAATACCAAAGTATTGTCCGGCGTCTTGAGCGCATCGGTAAAACCAGCGCCATACCAGGCACGGGCGCGGAGCAAATCGCCCTTGGTCACCCAGAAATTCTTGCCGCGCACGCCGACATCGAGCTGAAACTGGTGATCGCCCGCCACTTCGGTCGAATACGGAATCTGGCGCTCGGAACGCGCTTCAAGGTGGCGCAGGAACGGATTGCGCACCGCGCTTGAATAAAAGCCGGTTGGGGAGAAGCGGTGCAGCAGCACCTCACCTTCCTCGATCTGCGTCAGCTTGTCTTTCCACCCCTGCGGAATCGGGCTTTCCTTGGTCAGCAAGGGCCGGGTGCCAAACTGAAAGGCGATCTGGCCGAGCTCTGGATTGTCGATCCAGTTGCTCCAGTCGCGCAGATACCAGACGCCGCCAGCCATCACGATCGGCACATCATCGGAAATGCCGCCCTCACGCATCGTCTCGCGCAGCGCCTTCACCCGGGGATAGGGGTCCTGCGGCACGCGTGGGTCTTCAGCATTGGACAGACCGTTATGCCCGCCTGCCAACCAGGGATCCTCGTAAACGACCGCTGCCAGCCATTGCGACGCCTTTGAATAGGCCCGCTTCCACAACGCGCGAAAGGCACGCGCCGAGCTGATGATCGGCAGATAGCTGACTTCATAGGAGGCCGCGATTTCCGATAGCTTATAGGGCATGCCCGCGCCGCAGGTAACGCCAGCCACCATGCCGCGCGTCCGTTCCAGCACGCCGTGCAGCACGCGCTGCGCCCCACCCATTTCCCACAACACATTGATGTTGATGGCGCCTTTGCCGCCCGCCGCTTCAAAAGCACGGCGGACCTGCTCGACGGCCCCGTCGATCGCATATTGGACGAGTTCTTCGTGGCGATCACGGCGGGTGAGCGCGCGGTAAATTTGCGGGATGATCTTACCATCCGCGTCATAGCTGTCGGCGTTGACCGCAGAGACCGTGCCGATGCCGCCGGCAGCGGCCCAAGCCCCTGCGCTGGCATGGTTGGTGGCTGCCACGCCCTTGCCGCCTTCTACCAGCGGCCATACCTCATGGCCGCCATAGATAATCGGCTTTACGCCCTTGAACACGCTTCTCTCCGTTTTGCTCAATCTTGCTGTTATACGCGTTACGGCGCAGGGCGCGAGAAAATTACGACTCAAACGAAGAGATTGGCTTTGCCAATTGCGGCACCATAGAGGCGAGCATAGGCCGAAATCATGGTTTTCTCGCCATAATCTGCCATTGCCCTGGCCTGATTCTCCCCCCCGATCCGGCGGCGTAATTCAGCATCATTGACCAATATCTGAAGAGAATCGCGCAAAAAGACCTCGCCTGGATAGGAACAAATCAGCGGCACATTGGCAGCCGAGACCATTACCGGCACATCGCCAACCGGGGGGGCGACAACGGGCAAACCTGCCGCCATCGCTTCAACCACCGAGATTGGAAATTGTTCGCTGCGCGATGAGAGCGCGAAAATATCGAACAACCCAATATAGCGCGCGGGATCGACCAAAAAGCCCGGCAGGTGAAGCCGATCGGCGATCCCCATCGCCATCGCTGCTTGCTTGATATTAGCCCGTTCAGGCCCCTCGCCCACGATCACCAACTGCAAGCGCCCCGATACGCCGCCAACAGCGCGCACCAGCATCGGCAGGTCTTTCACCGCGCGCAGGCCCGCCAGGCTGCCGATCACCACCTCACCCGGTTTGCGGCGAAAGCCCGGAATGGCGCGCGCGGCGGGCTTGGTGGCGTAGCGCTCGATTGGAATGCCGTTGACGATGCGGTGGACGCGCCCGCGCGGCTGCTTCCAGATATCGAGCGCGATCGTCTCCAGCGTCTGCGACGGCACCACCAATGCATGCGCCGCGCCCAGCGCCAGCCGACGATAAGCGTTGCGCTCTGCCTTGAGGCCGCCCGCCTCATCCTCATTAAAGCCGTCTTCATGGTGGATGAGCGGCGGCACGCCTTTGGCAAACACCCGGCGGGCCATCACGCCATCGATCGCCCCCCAGTTATAGCTGAGTACCAGATCGAAGCGTCGCATATACCGCGCAATCGCCTCATACCGGCTGACCGACGGTCGGCCCGTGAGCGGCGGCGGCTCCTGCGCGATTTCATAGGCGATCCCAGGCGCAATCGCGTCACGGGCACCGAATTTGCCGGGCATGCCCGAGACGATGGTGTGCCGGGCGCGGTCGCCCCAGGCATTCATCAGCCGGATAGCGCGCGCTTCCTTGCCGCCCAGATCGAAGCTGGAATGAAGATGAAGGATATGGACCGGGTGCGGCATGCCCCTGGCTTTAGCTCAGTCCGCCGTTGAATCCACCGCTCGCCCGGCGGGCACCGCCGAAATTGGTCGTCATCAATCGAGACCGAGCGCCTGGCGCGCAATCTTTTCGAGCGCGGGGTCAAGCGGTGGCGGGTCCATCGGCACCGTTGCCTCAAGCCGATTGGCAATCGCCGTCAGCGCAGCGATCCGGCCGGCTTTCTTGTTGTTGCCGTCGATCACATGCCACGGGGCCCAGCGCTTGTCAGTGCGCCGGAACATCTCCGCCATCGCATCGAGATAATCGCTGCGCCGGGCGCGATTGCGATAATCGTCAAGCCCGGTCTTCCAGCGCTTCCACGGGTGATCGAGCCGATCCTTTAGCCGCTGGTCCTGCGATTCCTGGGTGACATGGATGAATAGCTTGACGATCGTCGTGCCCGAATCGGCCTGTTGCGCTTCAAATTCATTGATTTCGTCATAGCCGCGCCGCCATTCCGCCTCTGTAGCGAAGCCTTCGACCCGCTCGACCAATACCCGGCCATACCAACTACGATCAAATACGGCGATGACGCCGTTCATTGGCAGTCGCTTCCAGAAGCGCCACAGAAAATGCCGGGCCTTTTCCTCCGGCGTCGGCGCCGCAATCGGCCAAACGTTGAAGTAACGTGGGTCCCATTCGGTCGTGAGGCGCTGGATGATGCCGCCCTTGCCGGCCGCATCCCATCCCTCAAAAACAATCGCGGCACGCCGACCATGGCAGATATGCGCGGCTTGAATATGCGCTAGACGTTCCTGCAGATTGGCGAGATCCTGATCATAATCGCCTGAATAGGCAGCGCCCTTTTCAAAATCGGCCAGATCGATGCTCATCGACAACTCACTTTATCAGGGACGGGACATAAACGTCCCAAGCTCCTCTGCGCCGCAATACCAGCCAATAATAGGCTGCTGAAAGCAGTATCTGGGCGCCCGTCATCATCAGGCCCGGCCGGCCTTCTTCCAGATCGAGCCAGTTCAGGCAGATGATATAGCCCAGCGCGAGCAGCGTCAGGATCGGCATCAGGGGGTAAAGCGGGCTTTTGAAAGGCGCATCGGCCAGCATGCCGTTGCGCCGCCCGGCGATCAGCGCCAGCGCGATACCGGCATAGATCACCACCAGCC
>JAIERC010000056.1 GCA_019747165.1 Sphingomonas sp.
CATAGGGGAAGCTTGGCGGCTGGAGGAAGACCGATGTCGCACCGGGATCGAGCGGCACCCGGTTCGCGCCGACCCAAGTATAGCCGGTCACGAGCCGCTTGGCGTCTGCTGCGGGGACGGTGAAGAAGGTTGAGTTCATCTTGAGCGGCGTGAAAATGCGCTTCTGCAGGAAGGTATCGAACGGCATGCCGCTCGCCTTCTCGATCACCGCGCCCATCACGTCGAGGCCGATCGAATAGCTCCATTTGGTGCCGGGATCGGCAATCAGCGGCAGACCAGCGACGCGATTGGCGAATTCCTGCAGCGTCTTGGGGCGGACAAGCCGCATTTGGGCTTCAACCTGGGCGTTGGCCGTAAAGGGAGTGATGCCCTGACGTTCATATTCCTTCAGCAACGGGCCGGTGGTGATGATCGTGTACCCAAGCCCTGCCGTGTGCGTCAGCAGATGGCGGATCGTGATTGGCCGCGTGGCCGGCCGCGCGGTCAAATCCTTCGTCGGATCGACGAGTACGGTCATGTTCTTAAAGGCCGGGATGAAATCCGACACGGGCTGGTCGAGCTTCATCTTGCCTTCTTCGATCAGCATCATCGCCGCCATCGCGGTGATCGGCTTGGTCATCGAATAAACGCGCCAAAGCGAATCGGCATCGGCCTTGGCAGCGCCTTCGTCGGCGGCGATTTTGCCCGCGGCGAGCACGGTTGGCGCGCCATCACCTTGTCCAACAACCGCGACGATTCCGGGCGTCTTGTCGGTGGCTGGATAGCTATCAATCAGCGCAGCGGCTTGGGTAAGGGGCGCCTTTTCCATCGCCATCGGCACAGGCTGGCGCTGCGCCTGACCGGCAAATGCGACCCCGGCCGATAGGGCGAGCAACGCGCTACCCAAAGCTAGCGTCTGAATTTTGGTGGCCATGTGCGTCTTCATCCTCTCAATGTCCCAAACGGGGTCCCAGCCGGGCCGCTTTGGCGAACACGGTTGGCAGGCCCGCCGAATCGAGCGACGTAATCGCCCACCATTCGCCGACTGCTGGTGGTGAATGCCCCTCAGCGCGGCCAACCGCAAGGGCGAGTTCAAGGGTAAAGTGCGTAAAGACGTGACTGACGCGATCGGGCGCGATTTGCCAATCAATTGCGGCATCTGGCGCGCCTTCAAGTCCAGGCGCTGTGTCTGTCCAAGGACCCGTCGGCAGGGCGCGCATGCCGCCCAACAACCCCTTATCTGGCCGGCGAACCAACAGGACCTTTCCCGCTTGTTCGAGCCAGAAAACCGTGCCGTAGCGCTGCGGTTTGGCCGATTTGCGCGGTTTGACGGGAAAGGCGGTAGGTGTGCCCGCTGCGGCTGCCTTGCAGACCGGGCGTAGCGGGCAAAGCAAGCATTGGGTCGCGCGTGGACCGCAGAGGCTCGATCCCAGATCCATCATCGCCTGGGCAAAATCGCCCGCGCGCGTCATTGGCGTGATCTGGTCGGCGAGCGAGCGAATCATCGGCTTGGCAGCCGGCAGCGGCGTGTCGATAGCAAATAGTCGAGCAACGACGCGTTCGACGTTGCCGTCAATCACCACAGCGCGCTTGCCAAAGGCGATCGCGGCAATGGCGGCAGCGCTATAGGCACCAATCCCCGGCAGCGCCCGCAACGCTTCTTCTTCGGACGGGAAAACGCCGTCATGCGCAGCCACCACCTGGCGCGCACAAGCCAATAAATTGCGGGCGCGCGCATAATAGCCCAGCCCCGCCCAGGCGCCCATCAGATCAGCATCATCGGTGACAGCAAGGGCGGCGACCGTTGGCCAGCGAGCAATAAACTCGGCAAAGCGCGGGCGCACTGTCGCCACGGTTGTTTGCTGCAGCATGATTTCAGAAAGCCAGACGCGATAAGGATCAGCGGGCTCGCCCGGCTTGTGCCGCCACGGTAGATCGCGGGCATGGGCATCATACCAATTGAGCAGCCACTGGCTGTACCGCGCGTCGCCCGGTTCGGCGGGCAGCATGGATTCCTGATCGAGGGCCTTGGCGTTCACGCCGCCGCTATGGCATGGGAGTCGCCATGAGCAAAAGCGGCGTTCGCGCCCCCCGCCCCAAAAATGCCACGCCGATGGCAGAAGCCAAACGCGGCGGGCCTGCGCGCGCAGTCGCTGATCTGCTGCCTGATGTTGGCGGAGCGGCGTTCCGGCGATTCGGCTTTGTGCAAAGCGCGGTTGTCAGCCGTTGGGCGGAAATTGTCGGGCCGCGCTTTGCGGCGGTATCAGCACCCGAATCGATTAAATTTCCGCACGGTAAGCGCGCCGAAGGCACATTGGCCCTGGTTGTGCGTGGCGCGCATGGACCGATGATGCAGCATATTGCGCCCGAGATTATTGAGCGGGTGAATCGATTTTTTGGCTATGAAGCCATTGCCAAGGTTGCGATCCGCCAGGGTGATGTGCCCGCACCACCAAGCCGCAAACCACCACCCTCGATCAGACCAGTGCCGATTGAATTGGGCGATAGCCTACGGGCGATTGCCGATCCTGAGTTCAAGGCGGTGCTTGAGGCACTTGCCGCTGGCGTCGCTGCCACACGCGGCCCGCCGATTATTGAGACGCCGGAGCGTACTGAATGAACCGTCCGACCAGTGCGGCCTTTATCGCCGCGATTATTTTTGGAACTGCGGCTCATGCGGTGCCGCCGACCAAATCGTCCGCCAAGCCAACTGTAAGGGCTGCCGCAGCCACTGCCGCAAAGGTTCCCGATGCGCAGCGCGACTGGACCAAGGTCGCGACCAATACCCCGGCGGGCAATGTCATCCTCGGCAATCCGCGAGCCCGCGTAAAGGTGATCGAGTATCTGAGTTTCACCTGCTCGCACTGCGCCGCGTTTTCGGTGGAATCCGGTCCAGTGCTGAAGGAGCAGTTCATCCGATCGGGGTCGGTATCGATCGAATATCGCCCGATCGGGCGTGATTTGCCCGATCTTGGCGCCACGATCTTGGCGCGTTGTGCTGGCGGGCTTGGCTTTGCCAATGCCGCCGAAGAGATTTTTGCCCGCCAGCCCGAATGGCTGTCGCTCGCGATGGGATTCATGGAGCGGGATGCGAAGCGTTTCGTGCTCGACACGCCCCTCGGCCAGATTCGCGCTGCGACACAGGCGAGTGGACTGATCGATTTAATGCTGGCGCGCGGCCTATCACGGGAGCGGATCGACGCCTGTTTTGCAGATAAGAAACTGCTGGGGAGCATCCTGGCCAATGGCGATGCCGCGCGCAAAGTGATCACAGGCACGCCGGCGATCGTTATCAATGGGACGATGGTCAAAGAATTAACCTGGGCGGGCGTCGAGCCGTTGCTCCGCGCCGGGGGAGCCCGCTAAGATCAACCGATCATGGCCGGGAGCAGCCCCATCTGCCCCACGGCCACATCACCAAGGAGTCTCGTCAAATGAAGCTGCCCCTGATGCTTGCTGTTTTGCCCGCGCTGGCGCTTGCCGCCTGTAATAAGGATGATGCGGCCACCGTCTCTGCCCCGGTCAAAAACATCGCCGCCGCGCCCGCGCCGGCTGGCACCGCCTGGGTCGATGTGGTCGCACCGACACCGCAAGGTGGTATGCGGATGGGCAATCCCGACGCGCCGATCAAGCTGATCGAATATGGGGCCCGCACCTGCCCTACCTGCGCTCGCTTCGATGCGGAGGGATTGCCTGCGCTGAAATCGGGCATGATTGCGAGCGGCAAAGTCTCCTATGAGTTCCGCGATTTTCCGGTCCATGGCCCGCTTGATATCGGCCCGATCCTGCTTGGCCATTGTGTCGAGCCAGCCGCGTTTTTCCCGATGCTCGATGATATGATGCGCAATCAGCAGAAGCTGCTCGCCAAAGAACAGCAGGTGGCTGAGGCTGGACAGGCGCTGCAAGGCAAGCCGCCGACGGAGATTGCCCGCTATTTTGCGGAAAATCTCGGCTATGTTGATTTCGTCAAGCAGCGCGGCGTGCCGGAGAGCAAGGCCCTGGCTTGCCTCGCCGATCAAGCCGCCATTGCCCGCCTGGCTGCCAATCTCCAGCAAGCCGATACCGAATATAAGGTCAGTGGCACGCCGACTTTCATCGTCAACGGCAAGATTGCCGATGGCGTGCTTGATTGGAAGGGCCTCGAACGCACGCTCAGGGCTGCCGGCGCCTGACGACGGGGGCCACAGGTCGGTGCAGATCAAACGGCTTCGGCTAACCGGGTTCAAGAGCTTCGTCGATCCAGCAGATCTGCGCATTGAACCCGGGCTGACCGGCATTGTCGGGCCCAATGGCTGCGGCAAGTCCAATCTGCTCGAAGCCTTGCGTTGGACGATGGGTGAAAACAGCGCGAAATCGATGCGCGGTGCCGGGATGGAAGACGTGATCTTCGCGGGCACCGCGACCCGGCCACAGCGCGATTTTGCCGAGGTTTCCATCCTGATTGATGGCGATGCCGACGGTGATCAGGATGCCGACGAAACCGAAATCGTCCGGCGGATCGAACGCGGGGCTGGGTCTGCCTATCGGATCAACGGGCGCGACGTCCGCGCCAAGGATGTGTCGCTGCTGTTTGCCGACGCCGCCACCGGCGCCCATTCGCCAGCGCTTGTCAGCCAGGGGCGGATCAGCGCGGTGATCGCCGCCAAGCCCGCCGAGCGCCGGGCGATGCTGGAAGAGGCAGCCGGGATTGCCGGGCTGCATGTGCGCCGCCGTGATGCCGAGCAGAAACTGCGCGCTACCGAGGCCAATCTTACCCGGCTGGACGAAGTGATCGCCGATCAGGACGCGCGCGCCGCTGCGCTCCGCCGTCAGGCCAAACAGGCCGAGCGATACCGGGCGCTGTCAGACCAGATTCGCGTTGCAGAGGCGCGGATGATCTTCGCGCGCTGGCGTGATGCCGCCGCTGCTGCCGATGTTGCGCGCGCGGATGCGAGTGAAGCGGAAGCGCGGGTGGCCGAGGCAGCCGAGGCGCAGCGCGCGGCGGCGGCGCATCAAACGGCAGCAACCGATCGGCTTGCGCTGGCGCGCGCGACATCGCTGGCCGCCCGTGATCGGGCGAGCGAGGCGGGCCATGGCCTGGCCACGTTGCGCACCGAGCGAGCGAGTGTCGATCGCCGGATTACCGAGCTGGCCGACGCCCAGGCACGGATTGTGGCGGATCGCGACCGCGAAGGCGCGCTGGCACATGACGCCGCCGAAGCATTGGCGCGGTTGGCCGATGAGGCAAAGCTGCTCGAGGCGCGGATTGCCGAGGCGGTCACGCGGCAGCCCGCGCTCGAAAAACTGCTTGCCGAGGCGGAGGGCCAGGTCCGCGATGCAGAGGTCGCGCTTGCCCAGGCGCTGGCCGCGCAGGCAAGCGAAGCGGCGGAATCGCGCGTCGCGCAGGCGGCATTAGTGGCAGCGCGCGCCCGGCTCGATCGCGCCAATCGCGATGCGGCACGCGTGACGGCGGAGACCAATGGGCTGAGCGATCCCGCGCCCTTGCAAGCGCAACGCCAGGCCGCAGCCGACGCCCGCGATCAGGCGCTACGCCAGGCCGAAGCAGCGCGAGCGGCGCTGGCGGGTGCGGACGCCGCTGAACGTGCGGCAATTGAGTCGCGTGACGGTGCCCAATCCGCGCGCGCGACCGCGCATGCCGAGCTCGCCGCGATTGACAGCGAAAGCACCGCTCTCGCCAAGGCGACGCAGCGGACCGGCAAGGATCGCGTCCTCGATCAGCTTCGCCCCGATCCGGGGTATGAACGCGCGCTGGCGGCGGCGCTGGGGGATGATCTGGAAGCGGGGCTCGATCCGGCGGCGGTGCATTATTGGGGCGGCGCAGAACCGCTTGACGCCGACCCTGCGGCCCCAGCCGGGGTTGTGCCGCTTGCGCGGCATGTCGCGGCGCCGCCTGCGCTCGCGCGACGTCTCGCGCAGATCCTGGTGGCTGATCGGGATGATGGGCAGCGGCTCGCCGTGGGTCAAAGGTTGGTGACATTGGCGGGCGTGCTCCGGCGTTGGGATGGCTATATCGCCAAATCAGGCGGCGCGGCCGCAGCGGAGCG
>JAIERC010000423.1 GCA_019747165.1 Sphingomonas sp.
CCAGCCAGGGCGGCGCGCATAGCCGGGCGTTTTCGGTGCTGCTGGGCGACCGGGCGCGCCAGATCACCGCGACGCTCGGCATGGGCGATCCGACCAGTGCACCGGCCTGTCTCGGCTGCCACGCTACGCCAACCAATGGCGCCACTGGCGCGCGCTTCCTGACCAAGGATGGCGTGAGCTGCGAGGCCTGTCACGGTCCGGCACTCGGCTGGATTGCATCGCATTATACGGTTGGCGCAAGCCATGCCGACAATGTCGCGCGCGGCATGATCCCACTTGAAAAGGCTAGCGTCCGCGCCGGGGTGTGTCTGGATTGCCATTATGGCAGCAAGCGCCCCGGCCAGTTCGTCACCCACCGGATCATGGCGGCCGGCCACCCCCGGATCAGCTTCGAACTCGACCTGTTTTCCACGCTGCAACAGCATCATAACGAAGATGCCGATTATGCCGCGCGCAAGGGCCGCACCGATAATCTTCGGCTGTGGATGGTGGGCCAGGCAATGGCCGTCAATCGCGCGCTGACGCTCTATGCCGATCCGGGCCTGGGCAATGAGGGGGCATTTCCAGAATTCTATTTCCTGGATTGCCATAGCTGCCACCGCCGTATCTTCGATCAGGAAGACCGGGTGAAGACCTGGGAGGCCAATCCTAGTCGGCCAATCCCTGCGGGCATGCCGCCCTTTAACGATGAAAACATGATCCTGTTGTCCGCCGCCGCGCGGGTGACCTCGCCTGGCCTGGCGGCGCAATTTGACAAGGATGTCCGCGCGTTTCACCTCGCCATGGCGACTAATCGCGCCCAATCGGCCACCGCTGCTGCCCGGCTGGCGACAACCGCAACCGCACTTGCCAATGCCTTGTCGGCACAAACCGGCACCAGCGACACGGCCTTTGCGATCATTGATTCGATTGCCGGGCCAGCATCAGCGCCGCGTTTCACCGATTATGAAGGATCTGTGCAGGCGGTGATGGCAATCGATTCGCTGCTCAGCGCGCTCGTCAAACAAGGCCGGATTACGATTGGTGCCGCGGCAGGCATCCGCGCCGATATCAACCAGGCCTATGCCGCCGTGCGGGAACCCAATGGCTATCGCCCCCCCGCTTTCCGCACCGCGCTGGCCAGCGCCGTTCGCAGCATCAGGAGCCTGCGCTGATGCGTCCCCGCTTCGCCACCAGCCTGATTGCGAGCACTGCGCTGATCATCGGATCGTGCAGCGGGGGCAGCGGATCCAGCACAGCCGTGTTGCCGCCGACGCCGACGCCATCGGCATCCCCGACGCCATCGACATTTTATGCCGTGCCTGCTGCCGAGGCGCTAAGTATCGCCGACGTCCAGACCGTCATCGCCCGCGCCGCGGCTGAGGCGCGCGCGCGTAATCTGCCCGCTGTGATCGCCGTCAGCGACCGCGTGGGTAACATCTTGGCGGTGTTCCGGATGACCGGCGCGCGCGCAACGGCGTTGACCAGCCCGGCTGGCAATGGCGACAACAAGGACGCGCAGAACCTGACCGTGCCTGCTGAAGGCGGCGCCATCGCCAAGGCAGTAACGGGCGCCTATCTGTCGAGCGGGGGCAACGCGTTTTCCACGCGAACCGCGAGCGAGATCGTCCAGCAGCATTTCCCGCCTGCCCCTGGAGCTGTTGGGCTCGAAAGTGGGCCGCTGTTCGGCGTGCAGTTTAGTTCGTTGCCCTGTTCTGATTTGGTGTCCCGATTCGGCGCGCCGGGCAGCGGCGCGTTGATCGGCCCGAAACGATCGCCGCTCGGGCTGTCAGCAGATCCCGGCGGCTTTCCGCTCTATAAGAACGGCGTCGTCGTCGGCGCGATCGGCGTGATGGCAGACGGCGTCTATGGTTTTGACCCCAACATCACCGATATCGACAATGATCCCGAAGAGGCGATCGCGCTGGCAGGAACGGTTGGCTTCGAAGCGCCCGAAGCCATCCGGGCCAACCGGATTTCGGTCGATGGCACACAGCTGCGCTATTCCGACATTGATTACTCGGCATTGATGACGGCCAGCCAGACGCCAAGCTTTGCCGCAACTGCACCGGCGCTCGGCAATCTCGTTAGCGTGATCGGCTATTTCGGCGTTCCAACCCCGGCAATCATCGCCGGGGCGACTTATGGCACCGAGGCGTCGGGCGTTCGTGCGTCGACTCCAGCCGAATTTTCGAATCGCGATGCATTCATCCTTACCAACGGATCGGGCAGCAGCCGGTTTCCGGTTCGCGCGGGGACCGATGCGGCGGATGTCGGCCAGGCGCTGACAGCGGCGGAATCGAATGCGATCCTTGAAGAAGCCTTCAGAATCATGACCCGGTCGCGCGCGCAGATTCGCACCCCGCTCGACAGCCGGGCCCAGGTAACGATTTCGCTGGTGGACAGCAGGGGCCAAGTGCTCGGCGTGGTTCGTTCACCCGACGCACCGATATTTGGCACTGACGTGTCGTTGCAAAAGGCGCGCACGGCCGCGTTCTTCTCTCATCCGCGCGCCGGCGCCGAACTTTCCGCTGATCCCAGCGCCGATGTCCGCCAGTTCGTTCCTGCCTTTTTGACCTTTCTGGGCAATCAAAATGCGCTGAGCGGTCGGATCGCCTATGGTGATCGCACCATCGGCAATCTGGCACGCCCCTATTTTCCGGATGGCGAAGTTGGCCGTCCAAAGGGGCCATTGTCGCGGGATATCGCTGCGTTCAACCCGTTATCGACCGGGCTGCAATCGGCGCTGGTCTTGACCAATTTGGGACAGCATCTCGGTTTTGTCACGGGGGCGCTTTCCACGGACACGCCGGCACGCTGCACCTTCATTCCCGATGTGGTGCCCGGCCAGAACCGACTGCAGAACGGCATCCAGATTTTTCCCGGTGCCGTGCCCATTTATCGCGGCACGACGATGATCGGTGCGGTCGGCGTATCGGGTGACGGCATCGACCAGGATAACATGGTCGCGTTTCTGGGCATCAACAACGCAAGCGTTCGGCTCGGTGGGTTTACCAACGCCCCGACCGCAATTCGCGCTGACCAGATCTTGGTTCCTGTTGGCGACCGGCAAGTTCGGCTGCGCTATGTCGGCTGCCCGTTTGCTCCCTTCCTCGATACTGCTGAACAAAATGTGTGTCAGGGGCTGGAAATGGCCGTCATGCTCTTCCTCCCAATGATCACCGCTGCCGCTCCCCAGGGAGAAGCGGTGACGATCAACATCCCGCTGGATCTGCAGGCCGAGCAATCGGTGACCGCCGCGCGGCCGGTCCCCGCAGAGCAGCCGCAGGAAGCCAAGCATGATTCGGACAGCGACCCCGCCGAGTTGATCGACGGCCGCAAACGCCCCGGCTTTGAAAAGGCGCTACCCGACCCGATTACCCAGAATAATCCCGGTGCCGTCCGCGCGCCCCGTCCAGAAGCGTTTCCGACCGACCAGATTCCGCTGCCGGATCGCTGGCGGCTGATTGAGTCCCTCGGCGTGGTGAAGGAACGCTGGTTCGACCCCTATCACCAGAACACGCTCAAGGGTGATCGCCCGATCAACCTAGAAAAGAATAAATGGCTGCCGCTGCACGGCGATGACTGGTTCTTCACGCTGAGCGCGGTGAGTGATTCGGTAATCGAACCGCGCACCTTCCCGATTCCCGTTGGCGTGCAAACCACCGCGCGGGCTGGCAGCCTGGACATTTTCGGCGGGGACACCAGCTATGTGTTCTCGCAAACCTTCATTGTCGGGGCATCGCTGGTCAAGGGATCGACCGCGTTCAAGCCGCCCGAAATCGAATATCGCGTCGCGCTGGCGTTCAATCTCAACCATGTCTCGGTGCCGGAACGGCGCGTGCTGTTTGTCGAACCCAGCAAGGGCACGACCCGCACTGATGGCTTTGTCGGCGTGCAAGAACTGTTCGTCGATTATCATCTGCGCAACACCTCGGATCGCTATGATTTTGAATCGATTCGTGTCGGCATTCAGCCGTTTCAAAGCGATTTCCGCGGTTTCCTGTTCAACGATCAGCAGCTCGGCGTCCGGTTTTTCGGCAATCGCGACAATAATCGCTTTCAGTTCAATCTGGCGGCCTTTTGGCGGCTGGAAAAAGATACCAATTCAGGGCTGAACAGCGTCGTCAAACGCCCGCGCGATGATTTTGTCTTCGTCGCCAATGTCTATCGCCAGGATTTCCTGCTGCCGGGGCTGACCAGCCAGATCACGGCCGTCTACAATCTCAACCGTGAAGGCGGCCGGATTGAGGTGGATACTAATGGCTTCCCGGCGCGGCCCGCGCTGCTCGGCGATTTGCGCGGGCGCGATTACGATGTGGTCTATCTTGGCTATAATGCCGATGGCCGGGTGGGCCGGCTCAATCTGACCGCATCGGTTTATGGCGCGCTCGGGCAGGACCGGAACAATTTCTTCACCGGCAAACCGGCTCAGATCAGGGGCTATTTCGGCGCCGCCGAACTCAGCTATGATCGCGACTGGATCCGCATTCGCGCGTCGGGCTTATACGCCAGCGGAGACAACAAGCCCTTTGACAATGTCGAAACCGGCTTTGACGCCATTTTCGAGAACCCAATTTTTGCCGGTGCCGATACCAGCTACTGGATCAGGCAGACCATTCCCTTCGCCGGTGGCGGCCGCGCAGTGGCGATTAATGGTCGCAACGGTATCCTCAATTCGCTGCGCTCGTCCAAGGAACAGGGCCAGTCGAATTTCAACAATCCGGGTACCGCCCTGGTGGGTGTCGGGATTGATTTCGATTTGAAGCCGACGCTCCGCGTGTCGGTCAATGCCAATCATCTGTGGTTCGCCACCACGGAAGTGCTGCAAACGCTGCGCGTGGAAGGCAGCATCCCCAAGTCGATCGGCTATGATCTGTCATCGGCGATCATCTGGCGGCCTAAGGCAACGCAGAATATCGTTGGCCGCCTGTCCGCAGCTGTCCTGCTTCCGGGCAGCGGCTTTCGCGACCTGTTCACCAACAACAATCGGAATCGAGCATATTTCTCGATTCTGGCCAACATCATCGTGAGCTATTGATGCCAATACGCGCCGCTCTCTCCGCCCGGACTGCCGGCTGGCTGTCGCTAGTGCTGGCGACGCTAATGCTGCCGGCGGCAATCCTCTATGCCAATGATGCTGAAAAGCCGGTGGCGCGCGTTTATCTTGAAACCCCACCCGCCCCGATGAGCCAGACGGCGGCGATGGTCGCCAGCAAATCGGATGGTTGTTATTCCTGCCATACGCGCACCGACGAGCCGTCGATGCACGCGACCCCCGCCGTGATGCTGGGCTGCACGGATTGCCATGGTGGCAATGCAACGATCATTGGCGATCCCAGCCATGGTTTTGACGATGCGTCCTATGTCACCGCGCGCGATCAGGCCCATGTCCTGCCGCGCTTGCCGCATAGCTGGAATTATCCCAGCTCGGCCAATCCCAAGCGCAGCTATACGTTGCTCAACAAGGAAGCGCCGGAATATATCCGCTTCGTCAATCCCGGCGACTACCGCGTCGCGCGCGAAGCCTGTGGCGCTTGCCATATCGAAACGATCGAAGCTGCCGAACGCTCGCTCATGGCCTCCGGCGCCATGCTGTGGGGTGGGGCAGCCTATAATAACGGCGTTGTCCCGTTCAAAAACTACATCTTCGGCGAAGCCTATACCGAGGAGGGTGAGCCAGCCAAGATTGTCTCGCCCGGATCACCCCCAGGCACCGTCACCGATGCCGAAGCCAAGCGCGGCGCGCTGGGAGCGCTGTATCCCCTGCCGAACTGGCAGGTGACGCCGCCCGGTGACGTTTTCCGCGTTTTCGAACGCGGCGGGCGCAACATCAACACTAATTTCGCCGAGGTTGGCCTGCCCAATTCGCTTGGCCAGATTCAGCGGCTGGAGGAACCGGGTCGGCCCGATCTCAAGCAGTCGAACCGCGGCCCTGCAACCGGCCTGCGCGTCGCCATTCCGGTGCTCAACATCCACAAGACCCGTCTCAACGATCCGCTGATGTGGTTCATGGGCACCAATGAACAGCCCGGCGATTATCGCGGATCGGGCTGCACGGGGT
>JAIERC010000471.1 GCA_019747165.1 Sphingomonas sp.
ACGACCAGTTCGACGATGGCGATGACGAGGATTTCGACGGCAATAGCGACAGCATGGCCGATGACCGGGTCGATCCCTATCAGGCCGATCGCGGCAATGATCGTGGCGATCGTGGCGATCGCAACGGCAATCGTGATGGCGATCGTAACGGCAATCGGGAAGCGGGCAATCGCGACGCGGGTAATCGTGAGGCCGGTAATCGCGAGAACGGCAACCGTGATGGTGGTAACCGCGCCAATGGCCGGGATCAGAATCGTGATCAGAACCGCGATCAAAACCGGGATGCCGGCCCGCGTGAGGGCTATGCCCGGCGCGATAACAGCCCCCGCGATACCAATCCGCGCGATAACAATCCTCGCGATAATGGCGCCGAACGTCAGCCGCGCCGCTATCAGGCTGATGTCATGGCCGATCCTGCGCCGCAGATCGATCAGGCGGCGGCCGCACCGGTTGAGGCTGATGCCGATCGTCCGCGTCGGGGTCGGCCGCGCCGCACGCCAGTTGCCGCTGATGCCGCGCCACGCGGCGGCGATGAAGGCGGCTTCGATGCCGATCGTCTGCCGCCGTCGCTGAGTGTATCAGCGGTGATCGCTGATGATGATGCGCCGTCGGCAGAGGAAAAACCACGTCGCCGCCGCCGTGTCGCGACCACCGAGACCAGCGCCGCCGAATAATTGCTGATATCCCCGGCGGCGCGAAACCGTGCCGCCGGGGCGATATAGGTGGTTGACCGCAGGACTCACGCGCCTAGCATGTCTTTTGTCTGCAAAGGTCGGGAGACAGATGATGCGGTGGTTGGTCTTGACGACGCTAGCGCTGCTTCCGGTTGCGAGTAGCGCCCAGACCGCGCCCGAGAAATCGGCGCAGGGCGATGTCGCGGTCACCATCTACAGCAATGACGTGGCACTGGTGCAGGATACGCGCCAGCTGAACTTGCCCGCTGGCGTATCGCGACAGGACTTCCCCGATGTGTCAACGCAAATTCGCCCCGCGACGGTGCGGCTGAGCGCGGCGGGCACCACGATTGTCGAACAAAATTACGATTATGATCTGCTGAGCCCGTCGGCGCTGATGGAAAAGGCGGTGGGGCAGGTGATCACGATCGTCCGTACCAACCCGGCAACGGGCGCAGAGACGCGCGAACAGGCCAGGGTGCTCGCGTCCAACGATGGCGTGGTGCTGCAGATCGGCAACCGGATTGAGATATTGCGCGATGACGGCCTGCCGGTGCGGGTGGTGTTCGATTCGCTGCCACCCAATTTGCGCGAGCGGCCAACGCTGTCGGTGACGCTCGATACGCAGGCAGCGGGACCGCGCCCGGTGACGATCAGCTATTTGACCGGGGGCTTTCGCTGGAGCGCTGATTATGTTGCGCTTTTCGATGAGGCGAAGAGCGTCATCGATGTGCAGGGCTGGGTGACGCTGCAGAATAATGGCGGCACGCGCTTCAACAATGCCGATACCGTGCTGGTCGCGGGCAATCCCGGCAGCGGCAATCGCGGGCGGAGTAGCTATGCGCCGGGCACACGGGCGGGCACCGAAACGGCGGACCGGGCGCGGCTGGGCGATTTCTATCTCTATCCACTTGGCGCGCGGACCACGCTTGCGGCGAACCAGCAAAAGCAGGTGAGTTTTCTGAGCGTGAACGCGGTGCCTGCCCGCAAAATCTATGCGTATCGCAATGATTGGCAGCAGGGGCAGAACGACCCGCAAAGCGTCGATACCGTGCTCAGCTTCTCCAGTGCGAAATCGGGCGGGCTGGGTGATGCGCTGCCGGCGGGGACGGTCCGCGTCTATGTCTGCGATGCCAAGGGACAGCCGCAATTCATCGGTGAGAATGTTATCGGCCACACGCCGATGGGATCGACGCTCGCGATCAAGACCGGCGAGGCGTTTGACGTGAAGGTCAAAACGACCGTCGAAAAGCGCGAGAAGATCCTCAGCGATGAATGGGAGCGCACGGGCAAATTTCGCATCACCCGCGATGGCGGTACGCCGCGCGTGATCGAGATCGAGCGCAGCGTGACCTATTACCGCACGACGATGAGCTACCGCGTCACCAATGCCCGGCCCGAAGCGGTAACGGTGGATGTGACGCAAGCCGGGCTCGACAGCTATTGGCATGATACCCGCGTGCCGGCGGAAAGCTTGCCGGGCGAGCAGCGCTCGCTGGACGAGCGAGTGTGGCATGTGCCCGTGCCCGCCAATGGCGAGACGGTGCTGACGGTTTCCTTTGATACCCGGTATTGATTGGCATGCGCGGGCTGCTGGCCCTCGCTGCCTTGATTGCGTCGGTGGGGGCGATGCCCGTCGCCGCGCAACAGATCGTGACGTCTGCCGGGCCCGAGAAGGTGTCGGTGACCGTCTATCGCGCGCCCAACCGCAGTTCGAATGAGGCGATCGATCGTGGCAATCCGGATGGCTATGCACTGATCACGGAAACCCGCACCGTGACGCTGCCTGCGGGGCGGACGACGATCCGCTTCGAGGGCGTCGCGGGCAACATCTTCCCCGAAAGCGCAATCATCGGCGGGCTGGCGCAGGGCGTGCGCGAGAAGAATCTTGATGCTGATCTGCTCTCAGCGCGCAGCCTTTATGATCGCGCGCTGGGGCGGCGCGTCATTATCCGCCGCACCAACAAGGCAACGGGCAAGGTCAGCGAGGAACAGGCGACGATTCGCTCAGGTGTGGACGGCGCGGCGGTTGTCCAGGCGGGCGGCGGGGTGGAGGCCTTGCGATGCACCGGGCTGCCCGAGACGATCCTTTACGAGGGCGTGCCCGAGGGGCTGTCGGCCAAACCGACCTTGTCGATCGAAGTCGACAGCGTTGTGGCGAGCTCATCGACGATCACATTGTCCTATCTCGCCGGCGGGTTTGACTGGCAGGCCGATTATGTGATTCGCTTGGCCCCCGGCGGGACGCGGGCGGATATCTTCGCTTGGGTGACGCTGGCTTCAAGCGACGTGACGAGCTTTGCCCAGGCGGGCACACAAGTCATCGCGGGCAAACCGAACCGCGAATCGACGCCCAGCTTTGGTGACTTCGGCTCGGGGTCGCTTAGCCTGCGATGCTGGCCCAACGCTGCCGAGCGCCGGGCGCGCTTTGCATCCGCGCCACCGCCACCGCCACCGCCGCCGCCGCCTGCGCCAATGATGATGATGGAAGCACGCGCGGCAATGGACGTTATTGTCACCGGCGCGCGCAAAGTGGCGCAAGAGGAGTTGGGCGACCTCAAACTCTATCGAATCGCCGATCCCGTAACGGTTGCCGCTAAGGCGCAGAAGCAGGTCGGCCTGCTGTCGAAGGAATCGGTGCCCGTCGCGATTGCCTATGTCAGCAATGTCGATGAGAATGATGTTGACGGCCCCATCATGACGATCCGCGCGAAGAATCGGCGTGAGGCTGGGCTCGGTCTCCCGCTCCCTGCCGGCCGCGCGGCAGTATTCGAGGCGGTCGAGGGACGCCCAATCCTCGTTGGTGAAAGCGCGACCGACGACAAGGCGATCGGCGAGGACGTCGAATTCAAGCTCGGAGAAAGTCCGAGCGTAACCGCAAATTCCGACCAATTGTCACGCAAGGGACGCTCGGCCCGCTACAGGCTGACCGTGACCAACGCCAATCCCTGGCCGATCGCCTATGAGGCGAAGTTTGCCCCGACGGACGGGCGAATGACCGCATCGGCCACGCTCGGCAAGCGCGATGGCAAGGCGCTATGGGCGGTCAGCGTGCCCGCCAATGGCATGACAACGCTCGTTTATACCATCCGCAAAAACCGCTAGTTGTCAGGCCTCAATCGATATCCTTGACGCGTTCGTCATGCCCGCTGCCCGAGCTGAGAAACACCAGCCCCATCAGTGCCGCCGCCAGCATCACGGTGCCGCCAAAGCCACCGATCGCGGCGGCAATCGCCACCCAGGACAAGGGCCCATAGACGAAATCGAGCAGCACAATTGCGCCGCCAACGATGATGACGGTGGCGAGCGCCATCCAGCGCATGATCATCCGATAGCGTGCCCAAGCAAAGGCAGCATAATCGGGATCGTCGAGTCCGGGGGGTAAATGTTGCATCGCTTTCAATTGGCCTGAAAACGTGGGAGTCTCAACCCCAGACAGACTCGCCCAAGCGAGCGCTCGGTAGAGAGGACATAGACATGACGATTGCAGCGATTCTGGGAAACAAGGGCCGTGAGGTCATTTCGGTCACCGCACATCAAAGCGTGATGGAGGCAGCAAGTCTGTTGGCGAAGCGCCGCGTCGGTGCCGTGCCGGTGATGGACGGCCCCAGCGTGGCCGGTATCTTTTCAGAGCGCGACGTGATCCACGCGCTCGAAAGCCACGGCGCTGACGCGCTGACGCGTAAGGTCGGCGATGTGATGACCGCACCCGCGATCACCGTTAGCCCTGGTGATTCGGTGATGGGGGCGCTGTCGTTGATGACCCGGCGGCGTATCCGGCATTTGCCGGTGATCGAGGCCGGACGAATCATTGGCGTCGTTTCAATCGGTGATCTCGTCAAATACCGAATCGACCGAATCGAGGCCGACGCGGCCGCCATGCGCGATTACATTCAGACTGCCTGAGTAATTGGCGGTTAGACGGTGGCGGGGAGCGGCTGTCGGCGGACGATCGTCACGATCTCCCCGATCAACCCTTTGGCAAACACGCCGAGCCAGCCGACATAGACGATCGACCCGGTTGCCACCAAAATGATCAGCTCCAAGGCAACGGGTAGCGGTGGCAGGGCAGCGGCGATGATCGCGACGACGAGACCCATGCCGAACGCTGCCATCATTGGCGGCATGATCGAGCCGACCAGCGCGCGGGCCGACACGCCGATCACTGGCAGTGATCGCCACAGGCTGATGCTGAGATAGAAGGGATAGGCGACCAGCCAGGACGTGGCGAGGCCAATCACCCCCCAGTTGATGCCGACCAGATAGGCGATGGTCAGCAACGCCGCGCCCGTCGCGCCATTTTGCACGCTGATCCCCGGTCTTCCTTTGGCATCGCAGGCCGGCGGGAGCAGCACTTGCAATGTCAGCAGCGGCATGGCGCAGGCAAGCAGCCGCACGATCGGCACCGCTTCTGCCCATTTTGGGCCAAGCATCGTCAGCACCAGCGGTTCGGCCGTGACGGCAAGGCCGACATAAAAGGGCAGAGCGGCCGTCATGATGACGCGGATACTGCGCGCAAAGGCGCGCGCGACCGCTTCGCTATCATGCTGAAGCCGGGCATAGGCCGAAAAGGCGACTTCGTTGAGCGGGGGCACCACTTTCGACACGAAGATTTGGGTGAGGAACAGACTGGTGGTGTAAATGCCGAGCCAGTGCGGATCGAGGCTGCGGCCAGCGATGAACACATCGGCCTGGCTTTCGACGAACCAGAAGAGCTGCCCGATCGCCATCAGTCCGCCATAGCGCGCAAGATGCCCTGCGCCGCGAAAATCGAACACTGGCCAGATCAGCGATCGTGCCACTACCGTCATCCCGATGGCGCGCACCGTGAACATCACCAGCGGCGCGACCACCAAGGTCCACACTCCCATGCCCGCCAACGCCCCGCCCAGGGCCGCACTCGCACTGGCGATCGACGCATAGATGTTCACCTTGGCCTGCGCCCGGAAATCCATCGAGCGCGACAGCAGCGCATAAGCGAGCGCCATGAATGGCGTGGTCAGATAGAGCAGCGCCTGCACTTGCAACATCTGCCCGACGATCGGTTGGCGATAATAGGCCGCCGCCACCGGGGCTAGCAGCAGCTGCACTGCGGCAAGCACCGCATTGACGACCAGCATCATCCCGAACAGCTGGCGAATCTGGCGTTCGGTCACGTCGCTCTGCTGGATCAGTCCGCTCGCCAACCCATAGCCATTGAGCATGTTGAGAAAGAGAATCACCACCTGCGTCATGGCAAACAGGCCGTAATCAGCGGGGGCGAGGATACGAATCACCAGGAAAGTCGCGCCCCATTGCACCATCTGCGCGATGATCTGGCTGCCCGAACGCCAGATAATGGCGTTTCGCACCTGATCGGCGAGCGAGTCCGACTCGCGA
>JAIERC010000279.1 GCA_019747165.1 Sphingomonas sp.
GACTCGCCTGCCTATTTTGCTTATTTCCGTGATCCAGATGGCAATAAGCTGTGTGCCTATCATTTCCTGCCGCCGCCAGCGCGCTGAGACTCGCTGGCGAGGCTGTGATGCAGGTCGAGATTCTGAAATGCCATGGTTCCGGCAATGACTTTCCGCTGATCGACGCGCGCGCAATGACGCTGACCGACGCCCAATGGTCAATCGTTGCGCGCGCGCTTGCCGACCGATCCGGCCTGGTCGGTGGTGACGGCCTGTTGCTGCTCGATAAAAGATCCGAAATGGATGTTTTATCGATGCGGATGTTGAATGTTGATGGGTCTGAGGCTGAAACATGCCTTAATGGGCTGCGATGCGTTGCGCGGGCGGGGTTTGAAGCGCTGGACGTAAGCGAGGCAACGGTGGGGCTGAAGACCAGCCGCGCCGAGGTGCGTTTGGACCCGCCACTGGCCCCCGGCGTGGTGACGGTGCGCGAGACCGTTGGCCCGGCCGATCTGGATGTAACACGCTGGCCACTTGGCGACGCGACCCGGATTGTCGAGGCGGTAATCCCGCTGCTCGACAGCCCCCGAACCTTCACCGCCATCGCGATGCCCAACCCGCATCTGGTGAGCTTTGTCGACCATGTCGATGACGATGAACTGAGCGCGATCGGTGCCCGATGCGAGGCCGCCCCCCCTTGGCTCCCCAACCGCGCCAATGTGTCGTTCATCGAACAACGCGGTGTCGATCTGTTCGTGCGGACCTTTGAGCGCGGGGTTGGCCTGACCAATAGCTGCGGCAGCGCGATGGCGGCATCGACCTATGCCGCCTGCCTGACTGGCAGGATCGATTATGACCGGATGCTGACCGTCTTCAACCGGGGCGGCATGGTGCGGGCGATGGCGACTCCGGCGGGGATCGTGACGCTATCGGGCAATGCGACGTTTGAATGGCGCGGCACGGTGACGATCGATCTCGCCACCGAAAAGGCAACCGACCTGATCATTACCGAACGCCGCGAACACGAAGTGGCGGCTTGGGACGCGGTGGTCACCGCGCTGGCGGCGGGGTGAGGGGGTGGGTGGCGCAGCGATGCAGCGCAATCTGGTAGAGTCCGGGAGCCCATAGGAAAAATTTGTTAGAAAGCCGTCGTTCCGCCAATTGGTCCGCCTTCTCTGCCGCTGTTACAATCTCCAATGCAACGATGCTGTCACCGATCGCTGTGGAAATGGGTGGAACAGGAAGTATCGGTTATTGTTGACGTTATCGATGCCGATCGCTGCATCGAGCTGGCGATTGAGGCGCAACGTACCGCGCAGATCGACCACGAAATATTTGTCGAAGCCCTGAAAGGTGTCGCCAAAGATATCGGCGTTGTCGAGGGTTGCAAAATTGCGGCTTGAATAGCGCGCAGCGGCGGTGAGCGCGACCCGCTCGATCGGGCGCCAGGTCACGACGGCATTGGCCTTCCAACGCGGGACACTGGGCAGCAATCTGCCGACGGATGAGGGGAATACGGGATTTTGAGAGGTGATCGCATCGGCATAGGTGACGCTGCCGGAGAGATCGACGTGATGGATGACATCGCGCCGGTCCACCGCGAATTCGACCCCGCGTGCCCGGGTTTGCTGGACATTCTGGACGAACGACGCCGTGGCCGTCACGGTCGTGCCATTGGGCTGGACAACGGCAAGTGGCCCGGTCTGTGAGATCAGGGCACCGTCGACGACTTCATTGAACAGCGACAAGCGTATTGAGCCGCTTGCATCATGATAATCAGCTGCAAGCTCGACCGATCGTGCGCGTTCCGGGCGCAGATTGGGGTTGGGATTGGCGAGCACGGTGCCGACCGTCGTCGCTTGATATAATTCGCCAACCGTCGGGAAGCGCCATGCCTGCCCGAACGATGCTTTGAACGACCAGTTGGCGCCGGGCTGCCATTGCAGCGTTGCCTTTGGCGAAAAGCCGTTGGCGGTGCGCACTGGCTGGCCGATGCCGGGGCTGGCCGCGCTGACCTGATTAAAGCCATCGGCTGCCCGCCACCATTCCTGCCGCGCGCCAAGCGTCAGCACCACGCCAGGTGCAAATCGCCAGGCATCCTGCGCCCAAATCGCCACTGTGCGGGTATTGCCGAGCGATGCGGCGGTACGGCTGCCAAGAATGCCGCCAATCCAGTCGGACGTCGCAAAGCTCTGCGATCGCAGCGTATAGCGATCAGCATGCGCGCCGATCGACAAGACATGGTCGTCGATCCCGTTGCTGTCCTTGGCTCCACTGCGCAGCGCGGCTTTGCCATCGAGCGTCCACCACCCCGTGCCGTCCTGTCGTTGGACGATGCCCGTGCCGCCAGTGAAGGCGGCTGGCAGCGTCGCGGTCGGTGATGACTGCGCATCTGTTGCATAGTCGTACAATGATCCAGCGAGCTGCCAATCGAGGCGGCTTGCCTGCCCATCGATCGTCGCGCCGTGGATGAAATGGCGCTGCTCGCGCAGATAAAGTCCTGAATTGAAGCCGGAGGTATAGACAGCATCGCCCGCAACATTGCGCAAATAGCTGTCGATCCGCGCTTGCGAGCTGTCGAGAAAGACGCCCAGCACATAACTCGCGCGGATATTTTCAGTGAGGTCGTAGGCGAGCTTCAGCTTGATCGTGTCCTGGACATGATGATCAATGTCTGACGCGCCAAGCACCCGGATCGGCGCGCCCAGCCGATTGAACGTGGCGATGCTGCCGACTGTACCAGCGGGCGTGGTCGTCGCCGTGACATAGGCAATTGGCTGCGCGTTGCTGACGGTATGGGTAATGCTGGTGAAAAAGGCGAAGCGACCGAAGCGATCGCCGATCGACGCCGAGACCTGGCCCGTTGGCAGCGACAGGCTGGTGGCATATTGCGTGTGCCACTGGTTATTGAAGAGCAATGTTGCCTGTGCGTCTAGCGTGTCGGGCAAGCGCGTCGTGATGTTCACCACGGTCCCAATTGAATTGCCCGCATAGGCCGCTGAAAAGGGGCCATAGAGCACGTCGATCTTCGCAATTTCCGCAGGGCTGACGAGCTGCCATTTCGGGCTGCCATTGCCGTTATTGTTGGCGATGAGCGCTGACAGCGGCACGCCGTCTGCAAAGATGAGGCTGCGCGCGCTGGCGCCCAGCCCGGAGGTCCGCGTTGCGATTGGCGCGAAATTATCGCCGATCGACCGTTTGCGGATGATCAGGCTCGGGGCGTATTTGAGGGTATCTTCAATACTCACCGCGTTGATTGTCGTGGCAATGCGGGCGGCATCAACGGTTACGGTGGTGTTGGGGACGTTTTCGATCTTCCGCCGCGACTCTGCGGTGACGACAATGTCTTTTTGATCGGCAGACGGTGACGGCTCTGCGTCGATAAGGTCAGGGGCAAAAGCGGGCGCCAATACAGGCAAGGGTGCAGCAGCCGGCGCGGCAAGCGCGGCCAGATAGAAATACATCATGGTCGAAAAATCCCAGATCTGAAGAATGAACAGCCGCGCGCAGGCGCGGCGGCGTATCAGATCAGCCTGGGTGGTCCGGTCGATGGCGGCGGGGGGGCGGCGAGGCCACGCCCGACCGAAACGGTTTGGCGTGGGATCATCCCAAATGCATCGGTGCCCGACCGGATCAGCGCAATTTCGAGGCTAGGCACGCCATCAATGCCGTGCCCCAGCACAGCGAACCCGCATGGTTGTGCGTCATGATTGCCGCTTGCCGGCACATCCTTTTGGGTTTTGCCGGTGCGATCCATCCACACCGTCTGCGGGCCCATGCCGCTGCAGATCGCGATGCGTACCATGCCATGGGTGTCGGTTATGGGCATCCAGCCGGCCGGAATCAGTGCACGCAACAGCATGGCGCACGCGATCAGCGCGAGCGCGGCTTGACGACTGGGTTGGCTTAGTCGGCGCGGCATGCGCGCTCTGTGACGAAGATCCGTCGCAGGCGCAATGCGCTTAGGGTGTCGTTGAGCGGGTAGCTGTGAATGCCTGGCCCGGGAGCGCGACGCCATCAATAAGTCGTGTATTCGAAGTTGAGGCGATATCGATCACATGGCCCACCGCATGCCTTGCCATCTACGCCATTGGTGCCGCGAAACGCGCGGGTTTGACTCGACCGGATCGAGGACCGTTCAGGAATAGCATTTTCGCATCAATTTCCGGCCCCCGGCCAATCATTAAATTCACCATATTGGTTAAAAAACTTGACAGCGTCACGCTATTTAGGTACACATCAGGAACGTTGAAGAATTGCGAGTCGGGGCGGTTGGGCATGAGCCGGGCCGCCCCTTTTCGTTGGTGCTGGCGGGGCTGCCGTGATTGGCGTTGACAAGGGGGAGCGGCGGGGTGGCGCGTGATACGCACAAGCGACCGGCAACGCCGACCGTGACTCGCCCAACCGCCTATACCGGCCGCAAATGGGTGCGCTGGACGGCCAAGAAAAAGGCCGCGTTTCTCGATCATCTGGCCGCGACCTGCAATGTGAAGGCGGCGGCGGCGGTGATCGGGGTTGATCCCGCGAGCGTCTATGCGCTGCGGCGCCACGATCTGGACTTTGCCGCTGCGTGGCATGACGCGCTGGAGGCAGGCTATGCGATGCTGGAAACCCAATTGGTTGGCCATGCGCTGTCGGGTGGTGGCGCGCGGTTGATCGACAATGGCGCGACTGATTTGACGGGGCCGATCGATGTCGATCTCGCGCTGCGGTTGTTGGCGGCGCACCGGACACGTGCTGCCGGTCGGCCACGGCGCGGCGGCGCGCCCCGGCAATTGGCGAGCGCTGACGAAACTGATGCCGCGATATTGAAAAAGTTACGGGCGATGGAGCAGCGAAAGGCACAAACGTGAAGGCGGCTGCGGCTGCAGCGGCGGGCAGGGACCGCGCCTTGGTCGACCGGCTGCTGGCGTTGTCGGCCGAAGAGCAGGCCGAGGTGATCAGGGCGCTGACCAAGCCGCAGCAGCGCGAATTCAACGAACGCTGGTGGCAATGGGCGCATGACGGCCAGCGCGCGCCGCCGGGGGACTGGCGGTTCTGGCTGATCCGCGCGGGGCGCGGTTTCGGCAAGACCCGTGCGGGTGCGGAATGGGTGAGCGCGCATGCCCGGGCGACGCCGACGGCGCGGATCGCGTTGGTCGGCGGGAGTATCGATGACGTTCGCCAGGTGATGATCGAAGGACCGAGCGGGCTGATCGCGGTGGCGCGAACCGGGGAGATGGTGCGCTGGCGCCCGGTGCAAGGCGAAGTGGAGTTTGCATCAGGCGCGCGGGCCTTTGCCTATTCGGCGGGGATGCCGGAGCGGCTGCGCGGCCCCGAACATGACCTGGCCTGGTGCGATGAGATTGCCAAATGGCGCGGGCGGCAAGGCGAGGAGAGCTGGAACAACCTGATCCTGGGCCTGCGCATCGGCGACCATCCCCGGGCGCTGCTGACGACGACGCCGCGTTCCAATGCGCTGATGCGGCGGATCATAACGCTGCCAGGGCTGGTCGAGACGCGGGGCCGAACGCGCGACAATCCGCATTTGCCGACCAGCTTTGTCGCGGCGATGACCGCGGATTATGGCGGAACCCGGCTGGGGCGACAGGAACTGGACGGCGAGCTGATCGAGGATCTGGCTGGCGCCCTGTGGACGCGGACGATGATCGAGGCATGCCGGGTGCGCGCGCTGCCGGTGCTGGTGCGTGTGGTGGTGGCGGTTGATCCATCGGCGAGCATTGGCGGGGATGCGTGCGGGATCGTGGCTGTGGCGCTGGGCGCGGACGGTCTTGGCTATGTGCTGGAGGATGCCAGCGTCAGCGGTGCCTCGCCAGAGGGCTGGGCGCGCGCGGTGGCCTTATGCGCCGATCGCCACGGCGCAGACCGGGTGGTGGCGGAGAAGAATAATGGCGGGGCGATGGTCAAAAGCGTGCTCGCCGCCGCTGACGCGACGATGCCGATCACGTTGGTGCATGCCAGCCAAGGCAAAGTCGCGCGGGCGGAACCGGTGGCGGCCCTGTATGAAAGCGGCCGAGTGCGGCATTTCGGCGCGTTTCCCGCGCTGGAGGATGAATTATGTGGGTTGATCACCGGCGGCGGCTATGAGGGGC
>JAIERC010000379.1 GCA_019747165.1 Sphingomonas sp.
GCTGCGCAACGCGCGCTCGGCGACCCCATTGTCGATCTCGACCTCGCCGTGATGGAGCAAGCGGGTGAGCAACGGCCAGGGCTTGCGGCCATAGCGCAGTGCGACCGCCATCGACGCCTTGGGCGACAGTTGCGCGAGCGCGCAGTCGATGGCCCAACGCAGGTCTTCGACGATGGGTCCGGACCGGTCGCGCCGGACGCGGGCACGCTCACCGGGCGGCTGCCCGGCGATATGCGCTTCGACTGCATAGAGCGCGGCAATGCGATCGATAGGTCGATGACATTGCCGCCAGCGTGTTGCGTTAACGTATTCCGTTCCAAAACTCCCCTCGACTGGTGAGATCTAACGGATACGATTGTTGCTTCAAACGACTGCCATCCTGACAAGCGAAGCGCCATTGACGATTCGTTTACGGCTATCTAGGCCAGCCTTAAGCCGCCTCAGGTCGGATGAGCGCAGGACATCAAAGGTAACGCAAAGATGCCCGAACTGATTGAAACCCAAGAAAAAGTTCGCGGCACGGTTTGCTTCGTCACGCTTGAAATCTATCCAACAACCCCGGGCGGCACCGGTGTTTTGATCGCGCAAACCGCGCATGCACTACTCGAACAGGGGTATGAGGTCATATTCTTGTTCGGCGCGAGTAGGCAGGACGAGGACCGCTTTCGAAACACGGACCGCTTCCTCTTTCCAAATGCCGGTAATATTCGCTCCTATCACGTCTTGGACCTATTGCCTGCCGAGGTTGATCTGCCCGACAATCTCCCTGACGATGTCTACCTGGTCTCAGTCCGTTTCGCGCTTGCCCTGGTCGAGTTGACCCGGCGCCACCACATCGATCTCGTCGAATTCTACGATTACTGCGGACCAGGCTTCCATGCCCTCGCTTGCCCTGAGCTGATGGGTCAAGCGATGTCGGTACGTCTGCACTCGACAATCGAGCTGATAGCGCGCCGCGTGCGTCAGACCCTGCCGCCCGAGCGCGTCCTGCATTTTCACCAAGAGCGCGAACAGCTGCGACTCGCCGATGGGCTGCTCTATTCGGGCGAGCATTTTTACAAGCGTGAAGTTTGCGACATCTACCCTTTCCTCGGCAGTGAGAGTGCCTACGCCTCGCCGCCTCTGCTGCTTGGCTTTGTACCGTGCCCGCCCCGCGCTGATGCGCGCGATGTGCTGTTCTACGGTCGCCTTTCGACGCTCAAAGGGCTCGATACTTTCCTGCGTGGGCTGGCGTTGGCAATGACTGATCCAGTGTTCGAAAATTGGGTGGGTCGGATCAATATCGCAGGCGCAGAGGAAACCGTCGCTACTGGTCTAACAGTTGACGAGATGCTTGCGGTTGTCCCCGAGAAGTATCGCTCGCGGCTGCGCTTCCTCGGCCACATCAGCCATGAGGATTTACAGAGCTTATTGCCCGACGTTAGCTTCGCCGTATTCGCCAACAAACTGGAATCGTTTTGTTACGCTGCGCATGAGTTGCGTGTTTCGGGAACACCACTGATCCTGAACAGTCTACCAACTTTTCGCGATTTTTTCGCCGACGGTCAAACAGCGGTGTTCTTTGACGGAACAGCAAGTGATCTTGCCCGCCAGATGGGGCGGCTGGCAGCGGACTCGGGCTTGCGCGAACGGCTTTCGCAGGCTGGTATCGCCGCCGCCGCTGCATATCATCAGCACCGTTACGGCCAGCACATTGCAGCGATCCGCCCACGCCGCATCGCTAGCCCCGCGAATGCGCTGGCGGTCACGGCACTGGTGTTCTCGACCGGTGATCTCGCTGCCGAGGCGCGGACGCTGGCTTCGCTCGAAGGATCGGGGCTAAATGCGATTGTCCTGCGCCATGACCACACTGTCGGTTGGTCGATAGCGGGCACCCGCTGGCGCAACGATTTCGACCGACCGCGCGCCGAGGTCGATATGGCTCAACTCGGCGAGGCGGTCATTGGTCTGCGCGCCGGGGATTTGGTGGATGCGGGCTGGCTCGAAGCCGCGCGCATCGCCATGGCGAGTGACCCCCGGCTCGGTGCGATCGCCGGATGGCAGATGACCCGTCAAGGGGTGCGCACCAGCGCCAGTCACTTGCTCCCCGAACTCGCCCTCAGCGAGCGGATCGGACTTGGCCGCCTGATCCGCATCGCGCCGGGGCTTCTCTTCGCAGAATTGGCAGGCCAGATGAAGCACGCCGGTGAAGTCGGATTGTTGCTCGCCGCCCGCAAAGCTGGGCTGGCGTTGGCCGAACTGCCACGTATTGCGCTCGACTCGCGCGAGGCTGTGGTCACTCCCGGCTTCGATGTTGGCATGGCAATGATCGCAGAAGCTGACCGACTCGACGGCGCGCTGATGGCGCAATTGCCCGCCCTTGCCCGGAAGCACGCGATGGCCCCGGTGTTCTGGCGCGATGGCTTCACGCTCGGCGAGCCCGTGCGTGCGACAATGGCGCTAGAACGCGGACTTTGTCGGATCGTCGCGCGACCCGACCTTGCCGTCGGCGATGTCGCGTTGCTGCGCACGAATCCGGTACAAGGCGGAATGCCGGCACCGAAATTCTGGTTCATCTTTACCGGCAAGCGCCGTGCTATCGCTGCTACTCCGCAGCCCTTGGCGGAACTTGTGCCAGAGCACGGCTCGGTAACCTTCCCTGCCAGCGACGAGAGCACGATCGAACTGCGGCAGGGACCCAAGGAGGGCGTATGCGAGATCGAATACGATGGCCGTACGGTGCTGGTCGATCTGCGCCGGGAGCAGGCTGCAAGCATCACGCTGCGACTCGGTGATTTTGCTGAGTTGGGCAAGGAGAAAGCTTTGCCGCAAACGGCCAATCGTCAGGTGATCTTGCGGCTCGAAGCCAGACTATCTGGCGCTGCAGCGATCTCCACGCTGACGATCGCCGATCCCAAAAACTGGATCGCGCGTAGGGCAATACCTTTGGGATCGCCCGTCATTGCAATTGACGAGCTGCTCGCGGAAGGGGTGCCCGCTGCGGTGGCAACGTTGTGCCGCTGGCAGCGGCAGCGTCGTATCCGGTCGTTGGCAATAGCAGTTGAGAGCGACGCCTCGTTCAAATTGCTCGACGCGTTGGTAAATGCGGGAGCGCGCGAAGTGACAGCGTTGCTTCCTGGCCAGATCGACGGCTTCGCCGGTGAGGGCGGCTATTCCGCTGCGACGATGGCGGCGAGCGCAGTTGTGATGCTCGCCCGCCGTGCCGCCGATCGTGGCCAACCAATAGCGGTCGGTGCCCAGGATGAAACGCTGGCCGAAGCGATCGGGCAGATCGGCGCGCCGTTCCATCGCCTTGCCTCATCACTGCCGACGCCGTTGTGGGCGCCGGACGGCGGCTCTCCGACGATCGCGGTGATCGGCAGTTCGCAAATGGCGCATGTCCGCACCCACCTTGTTGCTGCGGCGATGCTGCTGCGCAAGCGCCTCGGAACTGGCGTGCGTATCCTGATTCCTGCTGACGAATCTGCAGGCAGTGAACTGCTGGGCGAATTTCAAGTGCTCGGGATCGAACGCTTCAGCGATTTGGCAGAAATTGACCAGGCGCGCGGACCCGCGGTAGCGCTCGCAGTCTATCCGGATCCGATCGTCGTCGACGCCGCATTCCAAGCCTCGGCGCTAGGCTATGCGCCGCTGATGGGACCAGCGTGCTTCCGCTGGGCGACCGATGGCACCGAAGCCGCAGACGCGGCGCGCTTCCGAGTCAACTATTGGGATGACGCACTGACCATCGCCACCGCCGCGCAGGCATTGCTCGATGACTGGTCAGCAGCGACCGCTGCCTGGGATCGCCTGCGCGATGGCGAATCGCAGCGCCTCTCTGCCATGCGCGCGCATGTTTGGGGCGCAGCCGCCGCGGCCGAGCTGACGGGTTGAGCGCGATGCAATCTCTCCGTGTCGAAGTGCTCGGCCAGCGATCGGAGCTGTCCGGCGGGTGCGAGCTTATCGTCCTCGGCTGGAGCGCGCCAGGCAAGGGCATCAGGTTCGATCCCAATCATTTCGACGAGCGCTGGGACGAGCTTGCTAATGCCGATATCGGCAACTGGCGCACGTCGGCGCTGGCAATGAAATGCGAACGCGGCGTTGCAGAGTGGACGTTTACAACAGGCTTGTCGCTGTTCGTGCTGGCGCACCCGTGGAGCGGAACCGCGCGGTTTGCGGTCAACAATGTCGAGGTCAAACTTGATCTCTACTCAGAACACACCGGCGTGCGCCGCTTCGACACTGCGACAATGGCGCTCGCCGAACTGACTCGGGTGGAGACTGACGAACTGGCGTTCGTGCTGGCCCATGTCCAGGTCGGCGCCGGCTGGAAGCTGGCTTCCATCGGTGCCGTAGCCATTGCCGCGCTGGACGAAAGCGGCGAACCCGTAAAGCCGACAACGCGGCTTTTGGGTCCACCGCCGCGACCCTTCAAGGGCGAACCTGCGGCCCTGATTCCGCACGCGGGCGGCGGCTGGACGCTCGCCGGCGAAGTGCGCCTGCAACTCGCCGACGATGCCATGCTAACGTTGCGCCGGGGACCAGGTCAGGGAACATGCGTCATCGACGCCGGCTCGGGATCGCGCCGGGTGACGCTTGAAGCCGAGGCACCCGGGCTCATCGAATTGACCGCCGCAACGCTCGCATCGTTGCCCGACGAACGCCACTTCCTGGCGTTTGAGGAAAACTATTTTGACTATGATGCCTTGCTTGCGCGAATCGATCCGGCGCTGCCAGTGGCGCTGCATGTTCCACGCTGGAAGGGCGTTGCAAGTTCGACGCTCAACCTGTTTGAACAGCGCCTGCCGATCCCGCTAAACAGCGATACTCCGCCTGAAACCATCACAGATGCTGATATCGTCGGCTATGCCCGAATGTTGCTTGCGACCGGCGCGCAGCATTTTGTGATTTCAGGCGGTGATTTGTTCTTCATTCGGCTAATTCGAGCGGTACATGCGACATCTCCAGCCGTGCGGTTCGACCTTTTATGGCACTCGAACTGGGTACAAATGGGTGAACCGGCTGACTGGGCGATACTGCGCCAATGGCTGGCTGCATGGAACGAGGGACTGGTCACCCGAATCGGCTTCGTCAAAGCCGGACTCGACACCTTCTTTCTGGCGCACGGGGTGGATGCCGTGTTTATTCCCAATGTCATCATGACCAAGCCGGACGAGATCCGCCCATCGGCGCATGATGGCGCAGTTGGAATCTGGCTTTCCGGGTCAAGCGACTACCGCAAGCTTCCCCATGCAGCGCTGCTTGCCCTTGCCGAATCGCGAAGTTACCCGTTGAAGGCTAGTGGGCTCAACTACGTCGCGCGCCGGTTGATCGACACCCTCAACCTGCCGGTCCGCAAAGTCTGGGTCAACCCGATCCCACGGGCTCAGCTCTACCGCGAAATGGCCGACACTGCCGCGACGCTTTACGTGACGCTGTCGGAGTGTTCTCCGATGCTGCCGCTCGAAAGCTTCGCGCTGGGTGTGCCTTGCCTGGTCGGGCCGAGCAGCCACCTGTTCCGTGACGATCCTTGGTTGGCGCAGCGGCTAGTTGTGGAAGACCCGCTCAACTCCACGCTGATCGCCCGCAAACTTGATCGGGTGATCGCCGAACGGGAGGGGATCGTCGCGCACTACCAAGGATACGCCAGCTCCGAACTGGCTCAGGCAGAACGGGGGATTGAGAGCCTGATCGCCTGATTGCGGTCGCCCCCTCGTTCACATGACTCGTTGTTATAGCTCATCTTACTGAATAATTTTTGGCGTCTATCCCCCCTGCATATGAAGAACGAATGTGACCTGTTCCCCTGAAAAGGGCTCGGATTGAGGGTAGCCTGTTCCTCAAGCGGGAGACAGGCAGTGAAGCGATCGAGGTTTAGCGAAAAGCAGATCATCGGGATTTTGAAGGAACATGCAGCGGGGCTGACGGCGACGGAGCTGTGTCGCAAACACGCGATCAGCGACGCGACGTTTTACAAGTGGCGCAGCAGATATGGCGGCCTGGAGGTGTCGGAGGCGAAGCGGCTGAAGGCGTTGGAAGAAGAGAATGCGAAACTGAAGCGGCTGCTGGCGGAATCGATGCTGGATGTGTCGACGTTGCGCG
>JAIERC010000350.1 GCA_019747165.1 Sphingomonas sp.
CGGGATCGGGCAAGACCGTTGCTTTTGGCCTGGCGATGTCGGGTGAAATTCTCGACGAAAATGGCGCACTGCCCTTTATCCGCGAACCGCTCGCGCTGGTGATCGCGCCGACGCGCGAACTCGCGCTGCAGGTAAGCCGCGAGCTGATGTGGCTTTATGGCAAGCTCGGCGCGCGGATCGCGACCTGTGTCGGCGGGATGGACGCGGCGAAGGAACGCCGCAGCCTATCGCAGGGCGCGCATATCGTTGTTGGCACGCCGGGCCGGTTGCGCGACCATCTCGAGCGTGGCTCGCTTGACCTTCGCGCGTTGCGCGTTGCGGTGCTCGATGAGGCCGATGAGATGCTCGACATGGGCTTCCGCGAAGACCTGGAGCAGATCCTCGACGCGACGCCGACCGAGCGCCGCACCCTGCTGTTTTCGGCAACGATGCCCAAGCCGATCATCGCGCTCGCCAAGCGCTACCAGCGCGACGCGCTACGCATCTCGACCGTGGGTGAGGATCGCGGGCATGGCGACATCAGCTATCAGGCCGTTACCGTCGCGCCGGCCGATATCGAAAATGTCGTCGTCAATCTGCTGCGCTTCCACGAAGCCGAAACCGCGATGCTGTTCTGCGCAACACGCGACAATGTCCGCCATCTCCATGCCGGGCTGACCGAGCGCGGCTTCGGCGCGGTGGCGCTGTCGGGCGAGCATAGCCAGAATGAACGCAACGCCGCGCTGCAGGCGCTGCGTGACCAGCGCGCGCGCGTTTGTGTGGCAACCGATGTCGCCGCGCGCGGCATCGATCTGCCGACGCTCTCCCTCGTCATCCATGTCGAGCTGCCGCGCGATGCGGAAGCGCTTCAGCACCGCTCGGGCCGCACCGGGCGCGCGGGCAAAAAGGGCACCGCGATCCTGATCGTCCCCTATCCGCGCCGCCGCATGGTCGAACGGATGCTGACCGGCGCCAAGATCAACGCCGACTGGATCAACCCGCCCTCCAGCGAGGACATCCGCAAGAATGATCGCGAGCGGCTGATCACGCAGCTGCTCGAACCCGTCGAGATCGACGAGGATGATCGCGAGCTGGCCCAGCGGCTGTTGACCGAGCGGACACCGGAGGAAATCGCCGCCGCACTCGTCCGCGCCTTCCGCGCAAAAATGCCCGCGCCCGAGGAACTCATCGACCGCGACAAGCAGCCGCACGGCAGCGCCGACGGCCATCGCGCGGGCTTTGAGGATACCGTCTGGTTCAAAATGGGCATTGGCCGTCGGCAAAATGCCGATCCGCGCTGGATTTTGCCGCTCATCTGCCGTCGCGGCCACATTACCAAGAACGAAATCGGCGCGATCCGCATCGGCGCGAACGAAACCTTCTTCCAGATTCCCCGCGCCGCCGCTGCCAAGTTCAAGGATTCGCTGAAGCGCACGGCGGGCGGCAGTGACGATGACGGCGGTGTCGAGATCGAGGCATCGGCCACCGGCCCCGCCGCCGAGGGTGGCAATGATCGCCACAAGCGCGGCGGCCCGCCGGTCAAGCGCTATGCAGCCAAGCCTTCGGGCGGACGCCCGGGTGGTCCTCCAGGGGCACGCCCAGGCGGCCCGCCGCGCGGGGGTCCGGGTGGGCCCGGTGGACGGCCAAAGCCTGCGTTCCGGCCGAAGTAAGGCTGGGGGGCGTTGCTGCCCGATCGCTTTTCTTGTTTCTTCTTCCGTCACCCCGGACTTGACCCGGGGTCCCGCTGCTCAACAGCGGCGGCAAGAAGCGGGACCCCGGGTCAAGCCCGGGGTGACGAAGTAAGATGACCTCGGCGCTGCCTTCCACCCTCCGCATCCTGGTCGATGCCGATGCCTGCCCGGTCAAGGACGAGATCTACCGTGTGGCCGAGCGCCACGGCGTGCCTGTCGCGATCGTCGCCAACAGCGCGTTTCGCGTGCCGGTGGGGCCGATGGTCGAGCGCGTCGTGGTGAGCGACAGCTTCGACGCCGCCGATGACTGGATTGCCGAGCGGGCGGACGCGCGCAGCATCGTCATCACTGCCGACATCCTGCTCGCCGATCGCAGCCTGAAGGCAGGCGCAACCGTCATCGCCCCGACCGGCAAGCCCTTCACGACAAGCTCGATCGGCAGCGCCATCGCCACCCGCGCGATCATGGCCGATCTGCGCGCCGGCGGCGACGTGATCGGCGGCCCCGCGCCATTCGGAAAAACGGATCGATCGCGGTTTTTGTCGGCGCTGGATGCGGCGTTGGTGAGGTTGAAGCGGGCGGGGTGAGGCTCGGTTGTGAGCAATGTCAGTGTTTGGCGGCAACAGGTCTGGCGCTTCCGAGGGTCAGCCCGGTGATAACTGCTATTGGCTCAAGCGCCAGGATGCAGGAGCAACGCGGCAATCACCATCAAACAGCAGGCCACCGTGCGGTTCCAACTCGGCTTCGGCAAGCGCAATCACAGGGTCGGCATTTCCGGAAGAGAACAATGTTCGAAAAGCGCTGTCGAACCGATCCGCAAGGTGGCTATCGGCTTCACGGAGCAGGCGTGGTGCCCACTTTCCAGCGCCGTTCCAGCGCGCCCTTCCCAGCAAAGCAAGCTCTACGATCTTCGGATGGAGCATCGCGCCAATCGCCATCACCTCTGCCAAAGATCGATCTCCGCGCAGATCATCAATGGCATCGGTGATTTCGTAGCGCAGTGCGTCCATAGCAATCGTAGAGAGTGGAGGCGGTCCCTGAGCGAGGCGATCTGATACAGCATTGCGCAACGCCTCCCCCTGTTCTCGCGCGTGGCCAATAACGACGCCTTCTGCGATCATGTTCAGAATGCTGGGGCGACCTCGCGACACATCCTGATTGACGAACCATCCCAACGTCTCACGGTCGTGAACAAAGGCTTCGACCGGCATGCCATCAAAGATGAAGGACTCTCGACGTGCCGCTTCGAGCTGGTCGTAAATTACAACGAGATCGAGGTCGGAATGGTAAGTGCCTTGGCCGCGCATGATCGATCCCGCGGCGAACGCGAAAGAAGCTGCCCCGTAGCGGGCGCAGAAAACAGCTTCGGCGATCGTTAGTGCTTGGGCAGGGGAAGGGCATTTTCGATCTGTCATCCTGCAACTTCTACGTCCGACTTTGAGCAAACGGCAATGACACGCGAATGACCAGAAGTGAGGCGTTAGCGTCCTTATCGTCCGACGGGCGCATCGCCAGAGGAGATTTTTCGCGCAGCAGCGCGGCGGACGCGGAGGAGAAGTTTTTCGTAGGCAGCGCCGATGCGCTTTCTGCCTCTGCGTCCTCCGCGCCTCCACGTGAACAAAAAAGCCCGCCGCCCCAGGGGAGGGGGCGACGGGCGGATCCCGGTCTTTCCGGGTCTGCGCCCCCGCAAAGGGGGGGGAACGAGAGCGCAGGAGGGGAGGAGAAGATTAGATTTTGCGCGCGGCGATGATCGCGCCGCCCTTGCCTTGCTGCACCAGCACGGCGGTCTTCAAGCCAGCGGGGGCTGCAGGGAGCGTGAAGCTCTGCGCCCGGCCCTGCCACTGGCCGATGTTGGTCAACTGGCGGACGATGTTGCGATGGGGGATCGTCCGACCGCCATTTTCGCCGCCCTGAATTGCTACCTCTTGCGTCCGCGGGTCATAGCGGACCGCCCAAACGGTCGCGCTCCCGCTACCCGCGCCGACAGTCACATTGTTACCAGCAACTGCGATTTCCGGGCCCGATGTGTTGGCATTGCGCGCAATTGCCTGGTTCAACTCGCCTTCGCGGCTGCCGAGGACGGCGTCACGCCCGTTGACGATCACCTGGGGCGTCGCGACCTGGCCACGACCGGCGGCATGGGCATAATCCCATTGGCGCGCCGTGAAAGCGGGGCTGCCAAAAGTGTCTTTCCAGCCAAGATCATCCCAATAGGTGACCGAAAAGGTCAATGGGATGACGTCAGCGCGATCGGCATATTTGTTGACCACGTTGATCGCCGGTGGGCAGGAAGAGCAGCCTTGGCTTTGATAAAGTTCGATGACGGTCGGGTGAGCGGCATCGCCAGTGGCGGCAACCGTGGTTGCGGGGGCACCGGCACCGGCACCGGCACCTGCACCCTCACCGGCAAAAGCCGAAGGGGTTGCCGTCGCGCCTGAGCAGGCAGCGAGGAAGAGAGCAGTCGAAGCAGCGAGAATAGTACGCATGATAGGCTCCTGAGTGTCTTGGAGAAGCTGCCATCTGGCTGCCTCATGCTACCCTATTCACGGGGGCCGCTGGAGTGGTTACAGCGGCTGCAGAAAATTGAGCGGCGCAAGGTGCATGGACGGGTGGTGGGTGCGGGTTTAGGCTGCGCGCTCCACGATCAGTTTGGAAAAGCCATCATGTCGATCAATCGCCGGAACATGATGATGGGCTCGGTGGCGTTTCCGCTTGCAGCGCGCGCCGCCGCCCTGCCCATGAGCGGTGCGGCGCGTGCCGATGATGAGGCCTATTGGGCCAGCATTGCCGCGCACTATGATGTCACGTCGCAGGTCATTCAGCTCGAGAATGGCAATTGGGGCATGATGGCGCGCCCGGTGCTTGCCGCTTATGAACGGGCGATTGAACGGGTCAATCGCGAGAATAGCTTCTACGCCAGGCGGACGATGGAGCAGGATCTGCTCACCGTTCGAGCGCGCGTCGCGTCGGCCTTGGGCGTGGCGACCGACGAGATCGCGTTGACGCGCAACGCGACCGAAGCGCTGCGCGCGCTGATCGAGGGTTACAACAAGCTGCGACCCGGCGACGCGGTGCTCTACGCCGATCTCGATTATGACAGCATGCAGGGCTATGTCGAAGGACTGCGCGCGCGGCGCGGTGTCGAGGTCAAGCGCATTGCACTGCCGGAGCCCGCAACCTGGCAGGGGCTGATCGATGCCTATGCGCAGGCCCTGGAGGCCAATCCACGGATCAAGTTGATTTTACTTACCCATCTCAGCCACCGGACGGGGCTTGTCCTGCCGGTGCAGGAGATCGTCGCGCTGGCACGGGCAAGGGGCGTCGATGTCATTCTGGATGCCGCGCATAGTTGGGGTCAGCTCGACTTCTCGTTCCCTGACTTGGGCGTCGATTTTGCCGGGTTCAACCTCCACAAATGGATGGGCGCGCCATTGGGGGTCGGCATCGCTTATGTCCGCAAGGCGCGGGTGCGCGATATCGATGTCGATCCCGCCAACGGGGTAGGCGGCGCAGACGATCTTCAGGCACGCGTCCACACCGGCACCCCTGATTATGCCGCCCAGTTGACCGTGCCCGATGCGATCGCCTTCCAGGAGACGATCGGGGCAGGCCCGCGTGCGGCGCGGCTGAAGCTATTGCGCAATCGCTGGGTGGAACCGCTGCGCCAAATCGACGCGTTGCAAATCCTGACGCCGACAGACCCACGGCTATCCGGCGGTATCACGTCGTTTCGCTTCAAGGGAAAAGGGTCACGGGCCGACAATGTCGCCATCGCCAAGCAGTTGCTTGACGAATTTGGCATTTTTTCGGTTCACCGCGTCGGCGTGGCAGCGGGGTGTTGCGTCCGGATTACGCCGGCGTTGTTTACGACATTGGGTCAGGTCGATGCTTTGGCAGTTGCGCTTAGAACAATGGCAGCGCGAATAGCATAACCGAGCGCCTAAGCGCGCCGTTTACTACCAGCGAAGCAGCTTCGGCCCGACCAGCGCCCCTGCGCCTGCCGCCAGCACCATACCCAGCGTGTACCAGGTAAGCACGAAGGTCGCCGATACTTCGGGGCAATGCAGCCCATAGATCGTCGCTGCGCAGGCGCCCGAGACCAGCCCGGCCGCCGCCCCCGCTGCCGTTAGCCGCGTCGGCGCAAGCGCGCGAAAGGCCCAAAGCATGCCGCCGAACACCGGCAGCGACAGCATCGCGACCCGCGCCGAACATTCACGCCAGCTACCGCCCAACCACATTGGCAGCCAGCCGCCGACGGGTGTTTCGGACAATTCGACAATCGACGCGACAGCGAGCAGCGCGAAGGGAACCAGGAACAGCCAGGCATGGCGCATCTGCGGCGCATCCGGCCGGGCGACATGCAGCGTGGCGACCAGCGCGAGCAGCGCCAGCGAAATCGTATAGGCCCATTT
>JAIERC010000186.1 GCA_019747165.1 Sphingomonas sp.
ACCAGCGCAAGGCCCGCCATGCCAAGCCCGGCCACGGTGCGCGTCGCAAGCTCGGATCGCCCCTGGTTCGGGTCCGCCGCGCTCACAAGCCGCCAAAGCGCCGTTGCCGCCGACCAAATGATACCACGGCATCGCGCAACGCTGCCTCATCAAAATCCGGCCAAAGCGTATCGACAAACAGCAATTCGGTATAAGCAGATTGCCACAGCAGAAAATTGGAGAGCCGGTGTTCACCTGACGTGCGGATCAACAGGTCCAGCGGCGGCAAATCATGGGTATCAAGATGTTGCTCTATCGCCTGCTCGTCGATCGATTCAATCGCGATCGCGCCATCGCGTACCTGTTGGGCAAGCGTCCGAGCGGCATTGGCCAGCTCGGCGCGCGCGCCATAATTAAGCGCAATTGCCAAAATCGGCCCATCATTGCCCGCCGTACGTGCCAGCGCGTCGTCAACCAGGGCAACGATGTCGGCCGAAAAACGGCTATAATCGCCAATCACACGGAGCCGAACATTTTCCCGCACCATTTCATCAAGGTCATTGCGGATGAACAGCCGCAACAGCCCCATCAAATCGCCCACCTCTTCTTCAGGGCGGCGCCAATTCTCTGACGAAAATGCATAAAGCGTCAGCGCTTCGATACCCAGCACACGGGCCGCGCGCGTGATCCGCCGGGCCGCCTCTACGCCGCGGCGATGCCCTTCCAGACGCGGCAAATGGCGCTGCTTTGCCCAGCGTCCATTACCGTCCATGATAATGGCAACATGGCGCGGCACCGCACCTTCTTCACCCGCCTTTTCAGGCATATTGGCGGGTCGAGGCTTCACTTGCCGAGGATTTCCTTTTCTTTGGCGCTTGCAGCTGCGTCGATCTCGGCAATCGTCGCGTCGGTCAGCTTCTGCACCTCGGTCTCATGGCGCTTGCGCTCATCTTCACTGAAGATGTTCTTTTTTTCGTCGGCTTTCAGGCTTTCCATGCCATCGCGTCGCACGTTGCGCGCGGCAATGCGCGCCTTTTCAGCATATTGGCCAGCTAGTTTGGCCAATTCCTTACGGCGCTCTTCGGTCAAATCCGGAATCGGGATACGCAAGGTGGTGCCATCAACAATCGGGTTCAGTCCCAGGCCAGCCGATCGGATCGCCTTGTCGCACGGGCCGACATTGCCCTTGTCCCAAACCTGCACCGAAATCAGCCGCGATTCGGGGACCGATACGGTTGCAACCTGGTTTAGCGGCATATGTGACCCGTAAACCTCAACCGTTACCGGATCGAGCAACGACGTACTTGCCCGGCCGGTACGCAGGCCGATCAGGTCACCCTTTAGCGCTTCGACGCTGCCGGCCATGCGCCGCTCAAGATCGGCCTTGTCATAGGCGGCCATGTTAGTTCTCCGTCTTGTTGTTGACGATTGTCGATGTGCCTTCGCCGCGTAACACCCGGGCAAGGTTGCCGGTTTCGCGGATGTTGAAGACGACAATTGGAATATCGTTATCCCGGCACAACGCAACGGCGCTTGCATCCATTACCTTAAGATCATCGGACAATACGCGGCTGAAGGTAAGCTGTTCATAGCGCACGGCGTTGGGATCGATCTTGGGGTCGGCATTATAAACGCCATCAACGCTGGTGCCTTTCAGCAACGCATCGCAGCGCATTTCCGCCGCGCGCAACGCCGCCCCTGAATCGGTGGTGAAATAGGGGCTACCCGTGCCCGCCGCAAAGATAACGACGCGGTTCTTTTCCAGATGCCGCTCGGCCCGCCGCCGGATATACGGCTCGCAGACACTCGCCATCGGAATTGCTGACTGGACGCGTGTCTCAACGCCAAGCCGCTCCAGCGCGTCCTGCATCGCCAGCGCATTCATCACGGTCGCCAGCATGCCCATGTAGTCGGCGGTCGCCCGGTCCATGCCCTTGGCCGCCCCAGCCATACCGCGAAAAATATTGCCGCCACCAATGACCAGGCAAAGCTGATAGCCAGCGTCTTTGGCTTGCTTCACTTCGCCGGCAACACGCGCCACGGTCGCCGGGTCGATCCCGAAGGTTTGATCGCCCATCGCCGCCTCACCGGACAGCTTGAGCAAAATGCGCTTGAATTTGGGTATGGTCATCGATCCAACTTGCGCTTGGGCAGGGCAGCGGCGCGACCTTAGTAGGCCCCCTTCACCGTGCCAAGCACTGATACTAGTGACGACCTAATCATGGCCAGTCCATGTCGGGCATGATTCATCCGGGCCATGCACCGCATTATCGCTTTGCCAAATCGGGGTGGGCCAGCCGTGCCGGACCACCCCTTATTTGATCAGTTGACGCCGGCAGCGGCGGCAACTTCAGCGGCGAAATCGCTGGTCTCGCGCTCGATGCCCTCTCCAAGCTGGAAGCGGACATAATCCTTGAGCACGATGGTCTTGCCGGCAGACTTTGCGGCATTGGCGACCACGTCCGAAATCTTGGTCTTGCCGTCCATCACCAGCAATTGGCTGACCAAGGCATTTTCCTTGCGATATTTCGCGATCGCGCCGTCGACCATCTTGGCAACGATATCAGCCGGCTTGCCGCTCTCGGCGGCCTTTTCGGTTGCAATCGCGCGTTCGCGAGCGACGATCTCGGGATCAAGATCTTCCTCGTTAAGCGCCAGCGGAAAAGCGGCTGCAATATGCATCGCAATCTGCTTGCCAAGCGGCAGCAGCACATCGGCATCGGCATCGCTCTCAAGAGCGACTAGGACGCCGATCTTACCGAGCCCTGGCGCCGCTGCGTTGTGGACATAAGGCACCACGGCGCCGCTGCTGACTTCGAGACGCTTGGCGCGGCGCAGATTCTGGTTCTCGCCGATCGTCGCGATGTTGTTGGTCAGCACTTCTTCGACGGTCTTGCCACCGAGATGCGCTGCCTTAATCACCTCGATCGAATCGCCCAGTTCGAGCGCAACCGAAGTCACGTCGCGGACGAACGTCTGGAATTGATCATTCTTGGCGACGAAGTCGGTCTCGGAATTGACCTCAACCACGGCACCCTTGGTGCCCGACACTTCAACGCCGACCAGGCCCTCGGCTGCGGTGCGGCTGGACTTCTTGGCCGCCGAAGCAAGCCCTTTGGTGCGCAGCCAATCCATTGCGGCATCCATGTCGCCATTCGCTTCGGTCAATGCCTTTTTGCAATCCATCATGCCCGCGCCGCTCTTTTCGCGCAGATCCTTGACGGCGGCGGCTGTGATCTCGGCCATGTCTTACATCCTTATCTTCGATAAATATGGGTAGGGACGGGGGAAGGCTTGCGCCCTACCCCGCCCATATTTCAGTTCGGAGACGCCCCTCAGGCGTCGAGCTGCTGCTCGCCTTCGACGGCCATCACGGCGTCGCTCGCCGCTGCGACCATTTCGGGATCAACGGTCGCTTCAACGGGTGCCGCCAGGGCCTCTTCGGCTGGTGGCTCGTCCATCGCGCCAAGGTCACGACCGCTGGCTGCCTGCTGCTGCTGACCACCGCGCGTCGCGGCGATCGCAATCGCTTCGCAATAGAGGCGGATCGCGCGGCTGGCGTCGTCGTTCGCCGGAACCGGGAAAGCGATGCCATCGGGCGAGACATTCGAATCGAGGATCGCCACGACCGGGATACCCAGCGTGTTGGCTTCCTTGATCGCCAGCTCTTCCTTGTTGGCGTCGATCACGAACATCACGTCCGGGATGCCGCCCATGTCGCGGATACCGCCGAGCGACAGGTCAAGCTTGTCCTTCTCGCGGGTGAGCTGGAGGACTTCCTTCTTGGTCAGGCCGGTGGTGTCGCCCGAGAGCTGCTCTTCAAGCGTCTTGAGGCGCTTGATCGAGCCCGAAATCGTCTTCCAGTTGGTGAGCATGCCGCCCAGCCAGCGATGGTTAACGAAATGCTGGCCCGAACGACGGGCCGCGTCTGCCACAGGCTCCTGCGCCTGGCGCTTGGTGCCGACGAACAGCACCTTGCCGCCCGATGCGGTCGACGCAGCGACGAACTCGAGCGCGCGCGCGAACAGCGGCACGGTCTGGCTGAGATCAAGGATATGGACGCCGTTGCGGTCGCCAAAAATGTAAGGCTTCATCTTGGGGTTCCAGCGGTGAGTCTGGTGGCCGAAATGTGCGCCTGTTTCGAGCAATTGCTGCATGGTGACGACTGGTGCCGCCATAGGTAATTCCTTTCCGGTTTGTCCTCTGGGAAGCAAATATCCGAACGAGCCAAGGCCCGGACGAACACCGGTGATGTGCGCTTCCCATGCGGGGTTGAGGGGCGGCGCTTAGCCGAGACTCCGGGTCGAATCAAGATTGAATTCAACGCTTGACAGTTGGAACGTAGGTGGAACATAAAGGGTTCGTAAGCTGTACACGGAACAAAAATGACCGTCTGCACCTTCATGGAGAGCAATGCATTTTACCCGTTGGCGGAGGATTAGACGATGATGACGCTGTTGAGCCTGATGCTGTTTTCCGCCGCTCTGATATCGGTTTGTGCCGTTATGGCGTTCACACTGCTCCCCGCAATGCCACGGATCATTGCGCTGTTTGCAGTTGATCGCATGATGCCGCGGGCAATTCCCGTCCGTGCCATGCCCCGTCGTCGTCCCGTCATGGCAGTAGCGCGGACGTCGGCTTGGCGCGCAGCTGCTTGATGCGCGCGTAGCTTCGAATGCTGAATGGCATCGATAACAGATACGCGACGCAAACCAGCGTGAGTGTGTGCCAAGGGGCCGAAACCAGCGCAGCGCCCAGCAAGACAACGACAGCAATCGCTTCAAAGCGGACCGAACTGCGCAGTTTGAGCGACGACCAGCTATAGGTCGCCATGCTCGACACCATCATGATCGCCACCAGGGCTATCCAGGGGGCAACCAGCCAGGGCGACCGAAACAGCCCTTCCCCGGTCCAGAACCATAGATAAAGCGGCAGCATCGCTAGCCCGGCACCGGCCGGCGCGGGAATGCCCGTGAGAAACCCGGCCAGCTTGTGCGGCTGGTCGGCCAAATCGATCGCGGCATTGAACCGGGCGAGCCGCAGCGCGCAAAATACGGCAAATACCAGCGCACATAGCCAGCCCAGCTGCGGAAATTTGCCGAGTGACCAAAGATACAAAATTAGCGCTGGGGAAACGCCGAAGGAAATCGCATCCGACAGCGAATCAAGTTCGGCACCAAACCGGCTCTCGCCCCGCACCATTCGGGCGATCCGGCCATCCAGGCCATCGAGCACACCGGCAATCATGATCATCGTCACTGCCAACTGCCATTCGGCCGCGATCGCAAAACGGATGCCCGTCAGCCCGGAGCACAGCGCCAACGCCGTCACGGCATTGGGTGCCACCGCCCGCAACGGCAGACCGCGCACCGGGCGGGGCCGGGGCTGCCTCATCGCGCTGGTGCGATGCGCCGAAACCTGCACCGGGCGGCTGCACTTCGCGTCCGCTTGAGTAGTTCGGGTATCGACGGAACTGACCCTGGCACCGCCAGCGGGATCGTCACTGGGTAATACCCAGCGGCGTCGTCGCATGGGCACGGCCAATGATCGTTTCACCCGCGACGCTGCGCTGGCCGAGCACAACCTGGCAGGCGAAATCATCGGGCAGATAAACGTCAACCCGGCTGCCAAAGCGAATCAGGCCGATTCGCTGCCCGGATGCCACCATATCCCCAGGTTTAACGAAGCCCACGATTCGCCGAGCCACCAGCCCGGCAATCTGCGTGAAGCCAATTTTGCGACCGTGGCGACTCTCGACCAGGATGTGCTGGCGTTCATTTTCCTCGCTTGCCTTGTCCAGATCCGCGTTGAGAAATTTACCTGAAATATAAATAACTTGACGGATTGTGCCCGGAATGGGTGTTCGGTTGATATGGACGTCGAACACGCTCATAAAAATAGACACGCGCACCAAAGGCGCGGCACCCAGGCAATTCTCACCGGAAAGTTCAGGCGGCACCGCCATTCGCTCGATCATCGTGATCAACCCGTCGGCGGGCGCTGTGATCAAATCATCGCCCTGTGGGGTCACCCGCACAGGATCACGAAAAAATGCCGCAACCCAGATCGTTAGACCGATCAGCGGCCAGGTGACGAAATCCCATATAAAAAAGGATAGAAATGCCGCCGCCCCGGCGATCAGCACATATTTGCGCCCTTCGGGATGAACATCAGGAAAGCGCCAGGTGACGCTGGCACCACCAATTG
>JAIERC010000080.1 GCA_019747165.1 Sphingomonas sp.
TCCCCGGCCCCGATGGCCGTCTCGAAGGCCGTTTCTCGCCGCCGCCGCGCCCGCGCGCACCCGTCGCGATGATCCTGCACCCGCACCCCTCCTCGGGTGGCACGATGAACAACCGGATCGTGCAGGAGCTCTACAAGACCTTCCAGCGCCGCGGCTTTGCAACACTCCGCTTCAATTTTCGCGGTGTCGGCAAGAGCCAGGGCGTGTTCGACAATGGCGTCGGCGAACTCTCGGACGCCGCCAGCGCGCTCGATTGGGTGCAGAGCATCCACCCCGAAGCCTCCACCACCTGGATCGCCGGCGTCAGCTTCGGCGCGTGGATCGGCATGCAGCTGCTGATGCGCCGCCCGGAAATCCGCGGCTTCATCTCGGTCGCGCCACCCGCCAATATGTATGACTTCACCTTCCTCGCCCCCTGCCCCTCCTCGGGCATCATCATCCAGGGCGAGGGCGACGAAGTCGTCACCCCGCTCGCGGTGCAGAAGCTGGTCGACAAGCTGCGCACGCAAAAGCACATCACCATCCATCACGACGTGCTGCCGCGCGCCAATCACTTCTTCGAGCATGAAATGCCCGAGCTGATGGAGAGCGTGGACAATTATCTGGACATGCGGCTGGACCCGAATTCGCCTATTAAATAGGGTCTGGACTCCATCGCTTGTCGGTTAGCCTGTCGAGCGTCAGCCGAGCGCGCGCCATCTCGGGCGGCGTCGATAGTGCTAGTCCGGCGATCAGGATTAGGGCCTTCCATAACGCCCAGCCGCGTGCTCGCGTCCAATGAGTAGCATCGAGCGACAGGCTTTCCCGGAACGCGAGACGGGAATCGGCGTCCATCCATGTCCAGAATATTGCGAGGTCGCACGCTGGATCGCCGACCGAACATTGTCCGAAGTCGATGACGCCAACCAGTTTCCCATCCCTGACGATCAGGTTGCCAGGCGCAATGTCACCGTGCACCCAAACTGGTGTGCCCAGATGAGGTGCGGCCACCGCAGCCGCCCATATCGCGCGCACATGATGAAGATCTACGATCGCATCGCGCCGGTCTGCCAGCGTCTGGATTGCCACTGCAACCTCGTCGGCATAGACGGCCAGCGGGCCACCGCGACCGAAATTTTTATCCCCCGGTGGCGGACCGCCTGTCGGATCGATTCGGTGGAGTGCGGCCAAAAATGCCGCCAATGACCGCGCCATGGAAGCCCGGTCCTTGATGTTTGCGGTCGTTGCAGGATCACCCTCGATCCAATCAAATATCGACCACGGCAAGGGAAAGCCGTCGGATGGTGCACCGATTGCTAGTGGTTTTGGAATGGCAAGCGGCAGATGCGCCGACAATCTGGGCAAAACGGACTGCTCTCGTGCCACCTGAGGGGCGTAGCGAGGCGCGCTCGGCAATCGTACCAGCAAGCGGTCGCCAAGCCGAAAGCTCCGGTTGTCCCAGCCGCTGGGGTCGACCTTGCGGATCGGCAAGTTTGCCCATCCCGGAAATTGAGTTCGGACAAGCTGGGCCACCAGATCGGTCGTTGGATCAAGACGGTCGTCAAGCGTGTCCATCGTTCGCCCCACCCAAGCCCACACATTCCCCAGTACCACTACCGCCATTACCAGCAGCGGCACGCCCTTCTCCCGGTCGCGCCCCTGCGCCACCATCCACTGGCCCCCATGTATGTCCTACAACAGAGCGTTCTGCTACGCTTCCCGCCGCTCTTTCAAACCGTCGATCGCAACTGGGCAGTCCTGCCCGCTTCGCCACAGCGCCGCCCAATGGGCACTGTCTGAGGAGCCCATGGCCAGTGGGAACATTAGGGAACATTCGCATCCCGACCGGGGCTGAACCGTCGTCCGCTGCCAACAACGTCGTCGGATCATTTGGGCGGCGGGTTGTAGCGGGGTCGCCGCCCTAACCCGTTCTCGTCACCCCGGGCTTGACCTGGGGTCCCGCTTTTCCAACCTCGGGCATCACTGGCAAAAGGCAGCGGGACCCCGGATCAAGTCCGGGGTGACGGGTTTGCTTGTGGTGGGTTTAGGCGCGATCCTCCCCCTCACCCCACCCATACTAAAACATTCCCCAACAACACCGCCGCCATCACCAACAGCAGCACCCCCTTCTTCCGATCGTCCCCCTTCGCAATCATCCACCCCCCGCCAATCAGACAAGCAAACACCCCCAGCATCGCAATCGCCGGCGCAGCCGCCGCAATTGACCCAAACAACGGCGTCATCCCGCCAGCACCCGTGCATACGCTGCCGGATCGACATTGCCGCCGGACAAGATCACCAGCATCCCCTCCCCCATCTCCACCTTGCCCGAGAGCAACGCCGCCAGTGCCACCGCGCCGCCGGGTTCCACCACCAGCCGTAGCTTCTCCGCCGCCCAGCGCTGCGCCGCGGCAACCTCTTCCTCGCTCACCGCCACCCCCGTCACCCCGCGCCGGGACAGCACGTCAAAGGTCAGCGGCGACACTTGCTTGGTCTGCAGCGAATCGCACGCCGTCGGTGGCGGGTTCGGTCCGACCGGCTCGATCCACCCCGCCTCCAGCGAGCGCCGCATATCGTCCCAGCCCTCGGGCTCGACCACCGTTACCGCCGCATCGGGCAGGGCGAGTGCTATCCCCGCTGCCAGCCCGCCGCCGCCACAGGGCACGATCACCCGTTTTGGTGCGCCCAGCCCGTGCTTTTCCATCTGCTTGGCCGCTTCCAGCCCCGCGCTGCCCTGCCCTTCGATCACCCAGGGATCATCAAAGCTCGGCACCAGCACCGCCCCGCGCGCGCCCGCCAGTCCGGCGGCGATCTTCTCGCGACTTTCGCTCGCCCGGTCATAGCTCACGATCTCCGCGCCCAGCGCCAGCGTCGCCTCGCGCTTCACGGCAGGCGCATCGCTCGGCATCACGATCAGCGCGGGCATGCCGAGCCGTTTCGCGGCCCAGGCGATTCCCTGCGCATGATTGCCCGACGAAAACGCGACCACGCCTTTCGCGCGTGATTCGGCATCAATCGCGGTCAGCCGGTGCCACGCACCGCGCAATTTAAACGCCCCAACGGGTTGCAGGCTTTCCGCCTTGAACGCGACGCTAAATCCTTGGATTTCATGAATGAATAAGGGGCTAAGCGGCAGGATGGCGGCGAGCTTTGCCGCTGCATCGCGGACCCCCGCCCGGGTCGGTTGTCGCAAAATTGTCATGAAACTTTCCTCGACCTTCAAATAACTATTTACATTCAGCCGGTCACGCTCGTTCGTCCCCATGCCGCGGCACGGGCAGCCCGATTCTTCGCAGAGAAGTTTCCGGGGCGCTCCATGTATGCGGTCAAGGCCAATCCCTCAGCCGATCTGCTGCAAATCCTGTGGGACAACGGCATCACGCATTACGACGTCGCCTCGATTGCCGAGGTGCGGCTCGTTGCGCGCACCCTGCCACAAGCGACGCTCTGCTTCATGCACCCGGTCAAGGCCGAGGAAGCAATTGCAGAGGCCTATTTCACACACGGCGTGCGTGTCTTCTCCCTCGACAGCCTGGAAGAACTGTCAAAGGTGATGCGCGCGACCAAGGACGCGACAGACCTGACGCTGTGCGTGCGGCTGCGCGTCTCGTCAGAGCATAGCAAGCTCAGCCTCGCGTCGAAGTTCGGCGCGGCGCCAGGTGAGACCAAGGAACTGCTGTTTGCGGCGCGTCAGGCAGCCGATGCGCTCGGCATCTGCTTCCATGTCGGCTCGCAAGCCATGACGCCCGAGGCCTATGCCCAGGCGATGGAGCGCGTGCGTGCGGCGATTGTCGATGCCGGCGTCACCGTCGATGTCGTCGATGTCGGCGGCGGTTTCCCTTCATCCTATCCGGGCATGGAGCCTCCCCCGCTCGAGCGTTATTTCGCGACGATCCACCGTGCGTTTGAAAGCCTGCCGATTTCCTATTCGGCTGAGCTTTGGGCCGAGCCGGGCCGTGCGCTCTGTGCCGAGTATAGCTCGATCATCGTCCGCGTCGAAAAGCGTCGCGGTGACGAGCTTTACATCAACGACGGTGCCTATGGCGCGTTGTTCGATGCGGCGCATATCGGCTGGCGCTTCCCGGTGACGCTGCTGCGTGAGCCCGATTCGAATGCGCGGGACATGGCGTTCAGCTTCTATGGGCCGACCTGCGACGATATGGATCACATGGCAGGGCCGTTCATGCTCCCGGCTGATATCGCCGCCGGTGATTATATCGAGATCGGTATGCTCGGTGCCTATGGCTCTGCGATGCGCACCGCGTTCAACGGCTTCGGCTCAGACGAAACGGTGATCGTCGATGATGAACCGATGGTGTCGCTCTACCTTGATGACGAGGCAGAAGCGGTTCCGTCGAACGTCGTCACCCTGTAACACGCTGCTATCACATTCCCCGTCACCCCGGGCTTGACCCGGGGTCCCGCATTCTTTTCGCCAGTCGGCAGAAGCGGGACCCCGGCGCAAGCTTGTCCTGAGCTTCGCCGAAGGGGCCGGGGTGACGGCAGTTTACTTAGGATTTTACGCTATGACCGACACGCTCACCCCCACCCGCACCAATGATCAGCGCAAGGCCGAGCTGCTCTCCACCCAGGTCGAGCATATCGACATCACCAGCTTCGATGCCCGCCCGATCGTGGAAGCGATGGGCAAGATGAGCTTCACCAGCCGCGATCTATCGCGCGCGACCGGCATCTACAACCAGATGCTCGCCGATCCCGATTGCACGATCTGCCTGGTGATCGCTGGCTCGACCTCGGCCGGCGGCTGCATGGATCTCTATGCCGAGCTGATCCGCAACAACATGGTCGATTGCGTCGTCGCGACCGGCGCGACCATCGTCGACATGGATTTCTTCGAAGGGCTTGGCCACAAACATTATCAGGCATTGGAAGTGCCCGATGATGATACGCTGCGCTCGCTGTTGATCGACCGGATCTACGACACCTATATCGACGAGGAAGAGCTCCAGCACGTCGATCACACGATCTTCGAGATTGCTGAGACGCTCGAACCACGCCCCTATTCCAGCCGCGCCTTCATCCGTGAGATGGGCAAGTACCTTGTCGAGCATGGCAAGAAGGACAATAGCCTCGTCAAGCTCGCCTATGAGCATGACGTGCCGATCTTCTGCCCGGCATTCGTCGACAGCTCGGCGGGCTTCGGCCTCGTCAAGCATCAGGTCGATTCGGTGAAGGCCGGCAAGCCCTATATGGTGCTCGACGCGATCGCCGATTTCCGCGAGCTGACCGACATCAAGATCAAGGCGGGCACCACCGGGCTCCTCATGATCGGCGGCGGCGTGCCCAAGAACTTCATCCAGGACACCGTCGTCTGCGCCGAAATCCTCGGCCATGACGATGTCGAAGTGCACAAATATGCGGTGCAGATCACCGTGGCGGACGTGCGCGACGGTGCCTGCTCGTCATCGACGCTGCAGGAAGCCGCCAGCTGGGGCAAGGTCAACACCGGCATCGAACAGATGGTGTTCGCCGAAGCCGGCTCGGTGATGCCGCTGCTGGCGTCGGACGCCTATCATCGCGGCCTGTGGAAGGATCGCGCCAAGCGCCGCTGGGGCGCGATTTTCGACTGATCGGTTGCAAATCGGAACGTAATGATCCACCGCTCCCCTCGGAAACCATTCCGGGGGGAGTTTTTTCATGCATAGTCCAATTATCGCGCCCGTCGTCGCGCTCGTTGCCTGGACGCTCGTTGTTTGGATTTGGATGTATGTGAAGCGCATCCCGGCGATGAGCCGCGCCGGTATTGATTCCCGCAATCTGGTCGGCGGCAGCGGTGCCGATCTCAAGGCGCGGATCGAACCCCAAGCGCAATGGCCTGCGGACAATTATAATCACCTGCTGGAACAGCCGACGATCTTCTATGCGATCGCGCTAAGCCTCGCGCTGATGGAACAGGGCGCAGGCGTCAACGCAACGATCGCCTGGGCCTATGTATTTCTGCGGATCGCGCACAGCATCGTCCAGATCACCGTCAATCGCGTGATCGTCCGCTTTGGCATCTTCACGCTGTCCACACTGTGTCTCATGGCACTGACGCTGCATGCCTCACTGGCCCTGATCGGCGCCCATCACCTTTAACCGAACAGCCGCGCCATCGATCGTTCGAGCATCACCAGCTGCCACAATGTCCGGCCGTGTTCCGCACGCCCGGCGCGGTGGTCGCTGGCGAGGCGGTCGATTGTCGGCATGTCGAACCAACCCG
>JAIERC010000240.1 GCA_019747165.1 Sphingomonas sp.
AGGTCTATGCCGTCAATGCGATTGGCCCTGCCCTGGTCGCCAAGCATTTCCTGCCGCTGATGCCCAGGGCCGGGCGGACCATCTTTGCAGCGCTCTCCGCGCGGGTGGGGAGCATATCCGACAACCGACTCGGCGGCTGGCACGGCTACCGCGCGTCAAAGGCCGCACTCAACCAGCTGATCCGAACGATATCGGTCGAGGAACGACGGCGCAACTCAAGCTCGGTCGTGGTCGCGCTACACCCCGGCACGGTCGATACGGCGCTGTCCAAGCCCTTCCAGAGCAATGTCGCGCCGGGGCATTTGTTCGATGCGGGGCGTGCGGCTGTGCAGTTGCTCGATGTTATCGATGGATTGCGCCCGCCGGATAGTGGGAAGTTATTCGCCTGGGATGGCGTGGAGGTTGCGCCCTGACAAACGGATTTGTTCGCGCGGAGGCGCGGAGGGCGCGGAGCAGGAGGGCGGCATGTTCAGCGTTGCGACGACCAGTTGAACCCACCGTGGAAAGCGGACATCAAGGATCTAATCACTGTTCGGTGCCTGCCGAGCCACGCTCCTCCATGTATGCAATGATGATGTTGGAATACGACCGATACGTGAGTGCCAGCCAAAGGGCAAATGGCGCGAGGATAATGACCGCGACCCAGCCATTATCAGGTAATAATTGGAGTTCGCGAGCAGTGAGTATGGCAAATAGCCAAAGGTAAAGAAAGATCAATCTAGGAACGGCGCTGCTGACTTTGTAAGCGCCACGAAGGCTATCTGGATAAAGATCGTAGCGCATCCCCGCAAATTGCTCGGCTTGCCCCCACGCAACGGCTTCCATGATCAGCGGGAAAGAAGCTGTCATCAATATCCACGCAAGCAGCTCCGCATTTAAAAGGCAGAACATGAGCATGGAAGCCGCGAGCAACGCTGCCCCAATGGCCATTAAACGAGATGAACAGCTCATGCCCTACTATGTGAGATTAGGTTGATGTCCGCAACTCGGGCGACAGCCGAATTGGAGCATTTGTTCGACGGCGTCAGCCGACTTCACAAGACCGCCGACTGGGCCACCCGGCGCACCCAACACGAACCAACTCCGCGTCCTCCGCGCCTCCGCGCGAACTCAATCCCGCTCCCCCACAACTCACCCCCTCGCGTACGCGCGCACGCGTGGACATTGGCGGAGTGACCGTCTAAACCGTCACACAACCGAAACACCCATCCGAAAGCGTCAACAATTGACCGACGAGACACTGCTCGCCGACCCTTCCGATATTTCCCCGATCTCGATCGTCGACGAGATGCGATCAAGCTATCTCGACTATGCGATGAGCGTCATCGTCGCGCGCGCGCTGCCCGATGTGCGTGACGGCCTGAAGCCCGTTCATCGCCGCATCCTTTACGCGAGCCAGGAGGGCGGCTTCGTCCCCGGCAAGCCGTATCGCAAATGCGCGAAGATCGTTGGCGACGTGATGGGTAACTACCACCCGCACGGCGATAGCTCGATCTATATGGCGCTCGCCCGCCTGGCGCAGGATTGGGCAATGCGCGTTATGCTGATGGACGGTCAGGGCAATTTCGGGTCGATGGACCCGGATATGCCCGCGTCGATGCGCTATACCGAGGCGCGGTTGACCAAAGCGGCGATGATGCTGCTGAGCGATATCGACAAAGACACGGTCGATTTCGCGCCGAACTATGACGGTTCGCGCGAAGAGCCGACCGTCCTCCCGGCGCGCTTCCCCAACATCCTGGTCAACGGCGCGGGCGGGATCGCGGTCGGCATGGCGACCAACATTCCGCCGCATAATCTCGGCGAAGTCGTCGACGCGTGTCTGGCGATGATCGATCGATCGGTCGATGGCGGCGATCCGCTGACGATCGAAGAATTGATGGAAATCGTCCCCGGCCCCGATTTCCCGACAGGCGCGATCATCCTGGGGCGGACAGGTTGCCGCAATGCCTATGCCGAGGGTCGCGGATCGATCATCGTGCGCTCGCGCTACAAGATCGAGGAAGGGCGCGGCGACAAGCGCTCGATTGTGCTCACCGAAATCCCCTATCAGACTGGCAAGAACGGCCTCGTCGAAAAGATCGCCGAAGCCGCAAAAGACAAGCGTGTCGAAGGCATCAGCGACATTCGCGACGAATCGAACCGCGAAGGCGTGCGCATCGTCATTGACCTGAAGCGCGATGCGACCCCCGAAGTGGTGCTCAACCAGCTGTGGCGCCACACCCCCGCGCAGTCGAGCTTCCCTGCCAATATGCTGGCGATCCGCGGCGGCCGTCCCGAAACGCTAAACCTGCGCGACATCATTGAGGCGTTCGTCAAGTTCCGCGAGGAAGTCATCACGCGGCGCTCGAAATACGAGCTGCTCAAGGCCCGCGAGCGCGCACACATTTTGCTTGGGCTGGTGATCGCGGTCACCAACATGGATGAGGTTGTCCGCATCATCCGCTCGTCCGCCAACCCCGCCATCGCCCGCGCCTCGCTGGCGGCGCGCGAATGGCCGGTGGCGGAGATCCTGCCCTATATCCGGCTGGTCGAAGCCGTCGAGGCGGAGATCGAGGGCGACACCTACAAGCTCTCAGACCTGCAGGTCCGCGCGATCCTGGAGCTGCGGCTTCACCGCCTGACCGCACTTGGTCGCGACGAGATTGGCGATGAGCTCAAGACGCTCGCCGAATCGATCACCGAGCTGCTCGCGATCCTGGGTGATCGCGTAAAACTCTATTCGGTGATGCGCGAGGAGCTGGTCGACGTCCGCGCCGCCTTCGCGACGCCGCGCAAGACCGAAATCGCTGCTGCTGCCGACGGGATCGAGGACGAGGACCTGATCGAGCGCGAGGAGATGGTCGTCACCGTCACCATGCAGGGCTATATCAAGCGCACCACGCTCGACACCTTCCGCGCGCAGAAGCGCGGCGGCAAGGGTCGCGCCGGCATGGCGACCAAGGACGAAGACATCGTCACCGAGCTGTTCGTGACGAGCACGCACACCCCGGTGCTCTTCTTCTCCACCCACGGCAAGGTTTACCGCATGAAAGTCTGGAAGCTGCCCGAGGGCGGCCCCGCCACGCGCGGTCGGCCAATGATCAACCTACTGCCGCTGGCCGATGGCGAGACGATCTCGACTGTGCTGCCACTCCCAGAGGATGAGGCCGAATGGGGCGCGCTCCACGTCATGTTCGCGACAGCCAAGGGCAATGTCCGCCGCAACTCGATGGACGCCTTCACCAATGTGCCGTCGAACGGCAAGATCGCGATGAAGTTCGAGGGCGAGGATGAGGACGACCGGCTGATCGGCGTCGCGCTGCTGGATGAGGCAGACGATGTGCTGCTTGCCACGCGGGCCGGCAAGGCGATCCGCTTCCCCGGCGATGACGTTCGCGAATTCCAGAGCCGCAACTCGACCGGCGTGCGCGGTGTACGGCTGGCTGAAGGCGACGAAGTGATGTCGCTGTCGATCCTGCACAAGGTTGGTGCATCGCCCGAAGAGCGCGAGGATTATCTGAAATTCGCGCCGTGGAAGGGCGACAAGGATGGCAGCATCGCGATGACCCAGGCGCGGTATGAGGAACTCACCGAGCGCGAGCAGTTCATCCTCACCGTCTGTGCCAATGGTTATGGCAAGCTATCGTCAGCCTATGAGTATCGCCGCACCGGGCGTGGTGGCCAGGGCATCACCAATATCGACAATATCGCGCGCAACGGCCCCGTCGTCGCCAGCTTCCCGGCGGCGAAGGGCGACCAGCTGATGCTGGTCACTGACCAGGCCAAGCTGATCCGCATGCCGCTTTCCACTATACGCGTCATCGGCCGGAACTCGGCAGGCGTGCGGCTGTTCGATGTCGGCAAGAACGAGCATGTCGTGAGTGCTGCCCGCATTACCGACAGCGACGAGGATGAGGCGGAAATGATCGAGACGCCGGACACTCCCGAGACACCGGACGCCGCATGAAAACACCCGTCGCCTATAAGGTGCTGACTGCCGAGCAGATGGCCGTGCTCGAGCACGAGGGGCGCTTTGCCGGCGCGCCGATCGATCTGACGGATGGCTTTATCCATTTGTCGACGCATGCCCAGCTTACCGACACCGTCGACAAGCATTTCGCGGGGCAAACCGGGCTGTGGGTCGCGTCGGTCGATCTCGAGGCGCTTGGCGATGCGGTGAAGTGGGAGCCCTCGCGCGGCGGGCAGTTGTTCCCGCATGTTTATGCCCCGCTGCCGTTGTCGGCCTTACTGGCTTATGGCGAGCTGACCCGTGACGACGCGGGCAATGTGCAACTGCCGGTCGCCGGGTAAGGCAGCGGCGCGTGCGGGTATGGTCTGCCTGGATGCTTAAGCTGCTGATGCTGCTCGCGGCGGCGATCCTCCCGGTCACGGCGCCGTCGATGGCCCGCAAGTCTCGTCCTCCCGGCCTAACCCGCGTTGAGCTCAACACCAGCCTCGGCGCCATCGTGATCGCGCTGGAAACACGCCGCGCACCGGCCACCGCCGCCAATTTCCTAGCCTATGTCGATGATGGCCGCTTCGATGGCACGGTTTTCTATCGCGCTGCCCGCCGCAAGGCCGATCCGCGCTTCGGCTTTGTGCAAGGCGGCATCCAGACCGATGCGCGCCGAATCTTGCCGCCCTTCCCGCTTGAAACGACCGACAAGACCGGTGTGCTCCACCTTGACGGCACGATATCGATGGCGCGGCGCGAGGACCCGAAGTCCGCGGGTGGCAATTATTTCATCTGCGTCGGCGCAATCCCTAGCATGAATGCCAGCCCCGATCACAAGGGCTATGCCGCCTTCGGCCATGTCGTTCAGGGTATGGACGTGGTCCGTAAGATCCTCGCCCAGGAAACAGGCGGCGGCAGCGATGCGATGCGCGGGCAATTGCTGCGCCGCCCGGTGCGGATCATCACCGCTCGTCGGCTCGACGGAACGCCAATGCCAACCGGTAAGGTAAAACCGTGGCTGATGAAGGTCCCACGCTGATGGAGGACAAACGCCTGGCGCGGCAACCGTCAAGCCGGACAACCCGCAGATATGGGGCTTGGCCTGTATTCCCAAACGGGCACTAAGTCCCCATAATAGAGAAGCCCCACCCGATTCAGCACGTTAGTGAAAGAGTTGCACACCCATGGAAATCGACCGGATCCTTCGAACCGAAATCGAAGAAGCGATCGCCGCCAAGCGCGCTGCCGGTGCGGTGCTTGATGCGCACGCGTTGGCCATTGAGATCACTGAGAAATGGGAAGAGCCCAAAGGCCGTGGATCGGGCAACTGGCTCTACCAAACGCGCGATAGCTTACGGGCACAGATCGAAGCAATTATCGCCGAAGGGGCATAATTCGATTACGATCGCTGGGTGACTGCAGGGCGCCGACTACCCCCACGGCAATCAACGCCTGGCCCCCGAAATAGAGCGGCCATACGAGCAAATCCGGAATGATTGAGTGCCGCAACGGCCCGAACCGCGCGAAGATCAACAAATCGCTCACCGCAAACAACAACGCCCCAAACGACACGCGCCCCCGCGGAAAGCGGCTGAGCCACGCCAGCGCTGCCATCGCACCCAGCCCAGTCGCATAAAGCGCAATGCCCGGTGCAGCCGCGCGATCTGCCGGCAAGACGAAGGCGAGCACGGGGATGACGATCAATCGCCCGATCGCGATTGGCGCATCGGCGCGCCATCTGAGCGGGCGCAGATTGCGGGCATAGAGCGCCGTTGCGAAGAGATGCCCGCCAAGAAACGCCAGCGCGCCCGTTGTCAGCCCCGCTGTCTCGAGCAGCACATCGCCTGCTGCGCCGAGCACCATGACCGCTGCGAGCAACCAGCCATCGACCGACCGCGCCTGCGCCGCCGCCCAGCCAGCGAGCAGCGCCACGCCCGCGCCCTTCCACGCGATGACCAGCGGCTCATCCGGCAGAAGCCAAGACGCCGGGAGATAGCTCACCCCCGCCAGCACCGCAGCCCAAAGCCATAGCCATCGCCAACCGGTCATATCAGCTCCTGCATGTTCACAGCCTGGCTGGCAGAGAATGCCCCCTTTGTCATCGCTGCATCGCCCCGCTATCAGCGTCAGCATGATACATGACGTCCACATTATCGGCGGCGGTCTCGCCGGTTCCGAAGCCGCCTGGCAGATCGCCGAAGCGGGTTTTCGCGTAAAGCTCTCCGAAATGCGCGGGTCCGGCGACATGACCCCCGCCCACCAGACCGATGGCCTGGCCGAACTCG
>JAIERC010000107.1 GCA_019747165.1 Sphingomonas sp.
CACTCACGGCGCTGCCGGGGCTTGGCTCTTAAGCGCTTTGCTATTCAGAGCATAGCCCCGGCAGCGCCTTGAAGTCAACTCCTACTTCACGATATGGACATTATGGAAAGCTTTGTGGTCTCAAGGATCGATAAACTCGGATTTAACGACCCAACTGATAGCGAGCATCCAACTGATAGCGAGCATATCGTGACAACGGAAATCTCTCTTTTGTGTTTTGCCCATGGCGATCGTGCAGGCTGGCAGGCCATGTGCGTTGATTTTGATATATCCGTTCAAGGCGAGAGTTTTGATCAGGTTAAGGCACTCCTTGACACCGCTGTTAAGGATTATGTTCAGGCGGCTTTTGACGAAACTGCGGCCGTTAGAATAGAGTTACTGAATCGTCGTGCGCCATGGTTGGTGACATTGGGGTTGACTGCGAGGTTGATCGCTTACAACGTTTTTCGTGGACGCGGCAGGGAAGCACAAGCTAGCTTCCCTGTTCTATGCCCCGCCTAACCTGTACTTTTGACCGTTTTGTCCGAATAATCGAAGCGCACGGGTTTTTGCTCCATCGCCATGATGGCGGCAGTCACCGGCAGTATCGTGGCGAGATTGGCGGCAAGGTCCGGCTGGTGACAGTGGCGGCGCATCGGCTGTCTGATGACATCAAACCGGGCACGCTTGACTCGATGATCCGCCAGAGCGGCCTTTCGAAGGCGCTGTTTCGGCAATAGTCCCGATTGGGAGAACAACATGAAAATCTTCGGCTGGAAATCAGCCGGGCGTGAGGAATTGCGCCCGGCTTTGTCGCGTTATGCGCTTGGCCCGGGGCCGTTGCTCGGTGAATGGCCCGCATCCTATGAGGCGCAGTTGCGCGAGGGTTATGCCCGCAATGCGATTGCACAGCGCGCCGTCCGGCTGGTCGCGCAGGGACTGGGTGGGGCACCGCTAACGGCGTCCGATCGGGCGATTCTGGTGCTGCTGGCGGCGCGATCGGGCGGGCAGGTGCTGGCCGAGACGATAGCGGCGCAGATGTTGTTGCATGGCAATGCCTATGTCCAGTTGCTGACCGATGCGGACGGGCAACTTGCTGAGCTGTTCGCGCTGCGGCCTGAGCGAGTGACGGTGGAGCCTGACGCGAGCGGCTGGCCGGTCGCCTATCGTTACCGCGTCGGTGAGCGAGTGACGCGGTTGCTGGCGGCGGATGCGGGCGGGCGACCGCAGGTGGTGCATTTGAAGGCGTTTAACCCGAGCGATGATCATTACGGGCTGGGCTGCCTGGGCGCGGCATCGGGGGCGATTGCGATCTACAATGCGGCGGCGCGTTGGAACAAGGCGCTGCTCGACAATGCGGCGCGACCTTCGGGGGCGCTGGTCTATGATCCGGGCGACGGATCATCGCTGTCGCGCGAGCAGTTTGAGCGGCTGCGCGCCGAGATGGACGCGAGCTTTTCGGGGAGCGGCAATGCCGGGCGGCCGATGCTGCTGGAGGGCGGGCTGAAATGGCAGGCGCTGAGCCTGTCGCCCGCCGATATGGATTTTGCTGGTACCAAGGCGGCGGCGGCGCGCGAGATTGCGACCGCCTTCGGCGTGCCGCCAATGCTGCTCGGCCTGCCAGGCGATGCGACTTATGCCAATTATGTCGAGGCGAACCGGGCGCTGTGGCGGCTGGCGATTTTGCCGCTGGCGGAGCTGATTTTCGGGGGCCTCGCGCAAGCGTTGGGCGGCTGGTTTCCGGATGCGGCGATTGGGGTGGATATCGATCAAGTCACGGCATTGGCCGAGGATCGCGAGCGGTTGTGGCGACAAATCGGGGCGGCTGATTTTCTAAGCGATAAGGAGAAGCGGACGATGGTGGGGCTGTCATGAGCGCGGGGATGATGAGCGGCCAGATGATCAGCGGCCAGACGATCAGCGACGGCGCGGTGCTGGCGCAGCTCGTGGCGCAGGGCCAGCAACAGGGCGCGGACCTAGCGACGCTGCGGGCGATTGTCGAGCAATCGGGGGAGCTGGGCGCGACCCGCGCGCTGGTGCGGATGGGGCTTGGTGACGAGGGCGCGGGACGTGACCTGGGCGAGTTGCGCGAGCTGTTGGCGGCGTGGCGCGATGCCAAATCGTCGCTGTGGAAGGCGGGGCTGGCCTGGGTGGTGCGCTTGCTCGGGGCGATCGGCATTGGTGCGATTGCCGTCCAACAAGGGCTGATGGGGTGGGGCAAATGAGCCTGCGCTTTGCCGGCTACGCCGCCGTGTTCGACCGGGTTGATCGCGGTGGCGATGTCGTACGTCGGGGAGCATTTGGGTCGCCGACGCCGGTGCCGTTGCTGTGGCAACATGGCGGGGCACCCGTGGGGGTGATCGAGCAATTGGGCGAGGATGCGCGAGGATTGCGGGTGATCGGGCGGATCGACGAACCCCGGCTGGCGCGGTTGGTAAGCGGCGGCGGGGTGAAGGGATTGTCCTTCGGTTATCGGGTCCGCGCGGCAAATCACGGACGCGTGCGCGAACTGACCGCGCTCGACCTGGTCGAGGTCAGCCTGGTCGCGCAACCGATGCAGCCGCTGGCTCAGGTACATGCGGTGGCGGGGTGACCTGTGTGACGGCCTTTACTAGCCAGCCCCGTTAGGGCTGAGCGAAGTCGAAGCCCAAGCGCGGCGTGTGGGCTTCGACTTCGCTCAGCCCGAACGGGGTCGGCGCTTTTTTAGCAAAAAAGCAAACCGTAGCCTCTGGGTCAAAGCCGATTTGAGGCGCGATCAATATTTCCCCTCTCCGAGACGAGCTCGGGGAGGTTTTTTGTGTTGGGAGAATGACATGACCGATGTGACGATCGATGCGCTCGAGGCGAGTTTCGCGAACGTCGAGATGCCAGGCGCGGTGGTGCGACCGGTGCTTGCGGGGGGACATGCGCCTTGCGGTGCAGGGTTTGAAACGTTTCTGCGCAGCGGCGCGAGCGTTGAGATGAAGGCGTTTACCGGCGTTACCGGTGATGCTGGTGGCTTTGCCGTCCCGCGTGAGATTGATGCGGTGATTGATGCGACGCTGAAGAGCATTTCGCCCATTCGTGCGATTGCCAATGTCGTGAAGGTTGGGTCGGCCGGGTATCGCAAGCTGGTGACGACGGGCGGCACGGTGTCGGGCTGGGCCGCGGAGACCGGCGCGCGGGCCGAGACCGCGACACCGAATTTCGTCGAAATCGCGCCATCTATGGGCGAGCTGTTCGCTAATCCGAGCGCGAGCCAGGCGATGCTCGACGATGCGCAATTCGATGTCGAGGCATGGCTGGCGAGCGAAATCGCGATGGAATTCGCCAAGGCCGAAGGGGCGGCGTTCGTTAATGGCAGCGGCACCAACCGGCCCAAGGGGTTCCTGCAGGCGCCGACCGCGAGCAGCAATGATGCGACCCGTGCGTTCGGGACGCTGCAATATCTGGCGAGCGGGGCCGCGGGGGACTTTGCTGCCAACCCGCAGGACCGGCTGATCGATCTGGTGCAGAGTTTGCGCGGACCGTATCGGCAGAATGGCAGCTTCGTGATGAATTCATCGACGCTCGCCCGCATTCGCAAGTTCAAGACCAGCGATGGCGCGTTTTTGTGGGCACCGAGCCTGGCGGCGGGGCAGCCCGCGACATTGCTGGGCTATCCAGTGATCGAGGCGGAAGACATGCCCGATATTGCTGCCAATGCACTGGCGATCGCGTTCGGTGATTTCCGCAGCGGCTATCTGATCGCCGAGCGGACCGAAACCGCCATCCTGCGCGATCCCTATTCGAACAAGCCCTTCGTCAATTTTTACGCGACCAAGCGGATCGGCGGGTGCGTGAGCAATTCGGAAGCGATCAAGCTGATGAAGTTCGCGGTGTCCTAGGCCGGTTGGCGCGGGCATCGATCGCGGCGCTGGCTGTGATTGGTGTCCGCGCCCGCTGCCCCCGTTTTCCCCACAAAACAGCAAAGCGAGACCCAAATGGCAGACGCATTCTCAGCCGCCGCCGATCAGGTATCGGCCCCGGCGCGGCGCGCGCTGGCGGTGACCCCGCATGACAGCAACCCGCTGACGGATATTCCCAAGGCGCTGTTTATCGGCACTGGCGGATCGATCACGATGCGCGGAGTGGACGGTGCCGCCGACCAATTTTGGAAGAATGTGCCATCAGGCGCGTTGTTGCCCTTTCGCGCGCAGTTTATCCGCGCGACCGGCACAAGCGCCGCCGACATCCTGGCGCTCTATTAATGTATATCGGGCGCAATCTAAGCCTGCCGAGTATGGCCGTGCTGCGGAGCGGTGCGCGCAGCATCGACCTCACCACCGGCACCCTGCTAGCGGGCGCGACGCTCACCCGGTCAACCACGGCGACGCGCTTTAACGCAAGCGGCGTGCTGGAGACCGTGGCAATCGACGGTGCGCGGTTTGATTATGACCCGTTGACGCTGGCGCTGCGCGGCCTGCTGATCGAGCCCGCGCGCACCAACCTGTTCCTGCAATCGCAGAATTTGGCCACAGGCTGGGGGTTTGTCGGTGCCAGCGCACCGAGCGCGACGCGATTGATTGAGAACAGCGCCAACAGCAACCATTTCGCGCGGCAATTCATTACCGCCGCTATCGGCGATACGGTCACCATTGCCGCCACGGCATGGGAAATTCCTGGCAGTGCGAAACGCTATCTCAACTTTACGTCGGTGGCGCTTGCTAACCAATTGGCGGTGTTCGATCTGGCGGCGGGGACGGTTGACGTGGCCAATTGCACCGCCACCATGACGCGGATCGGCACAATTGGCGGCACGCCGGTGTGGCGGTGTACTGCGACGTTTACGGCGACCGCAGCGGGATCGCTTGGCAATGTTCTTCAGTTGGTGACGTCTCCAAGCGCATCATCACCCGTCCGCCTCTATCAGGGCGACGGCGTCTCGGGGCTGAACATCACCGATATGCAATATGAAATTGGCGGGGCGGCATCGTCGATCATCCCGACGACAACGGTTGCCGTTACCCGCGCTGCCGATGTGGCGGTGCTGCCGGGGACGGCGCTGGGCCTTGGCGATGGCGTTTTCACGCTCCGCTACGCCTTCGACAATGGCACCACGCAGGACGTTGCCACCACGATCAGCGGCGGCAGCTGGACCGTGCCGACCACGCTCAACCGGCGCTGGATCAGGGCAATCGCGCTCGGCTGACGACCGCGTCCTTGCGGCAGTGAAGAAAGGAACAGGACCATGGGCAATGGCGACCCCGGCAGTGTGCTGCTCGGGACGAATGACCGCGCCGAGGCGGTGGCGGCGATCAAGGCGATGCTGCGGATCGAGCGTAACGATGAAGATGGCGTGATCGGGCAGCTTGCCGACACCGCCTTGGGGCTGGCGGAGCAGTTTCTTGGTCAGGTGCTGATTGCGCGCCACGTGCAAGCGATGCTGCCAGTCCTGCCGGGCTGGCAACGCTTGGCCGCCGCGCCGGTGCAGGCGATCAGCCAGGTGGAGGGCGTGGCGGCGGATGGCACGGCGGTGGCGTTGCCGGTGACTGGCTATGCGATCGATATCGATGCGCGCGGCGATGGCTGGGTGCGGATCATCGACGCTGGCGGTGCGGCGCAGTTGCGGGTGACGAGCACTGCCGGTTGTGCTGAGGCTTGGGCAGCATTGCCCGCACCGGTACGACAGGGCGTGGTGCTGCTGGCGGGCTATTTGTTCAGCGAGCGCGACACAACCCGGCCACCACCGGCGGCCATTACCGCGTTATGGCGACCCTTTCGCGGGCTGGCGCTGGCCCCGGCGGTGCACGCATGAGCCGGGCCAGCGATAAAGCGACGGCAATCGCCAAGGCTGCGCGCGATGCCGCGATTGCCCGCGGGGTGGAGGAGATCGGCGCAGTACTGCCCGATGTGACCGTGACCGCGATTGAGGACGGCATTGAGCTGAAGGGGCGGGAAATTGCCCGGCGGCTGGTTACCGATCCGGTGCTGCGCTGGATCGGGCGGCTATTCCGATGATCGTCGCCGGGGATGCGGCGGGCAGCTTTCATGCCGCGATGCTGGAGGCGCTGCGCAACGCTGAATCATTTAGCGGCGCGATCAATGGCGTGTTCGAAGGACCGGCGCTGAAGGCCACTGCCCCTTTTGCCGAAATTGGCGAGTTGATGGTCAGCGACTGGGGCACCAAGGACCGGGCGGGTAGCGAACTGCGCAGCGCGATCATCATCATTGACCGGGCCGAGGGGCCGGGGCGGCTCCACCGGCTGGCGGCGGCGGCCGATGCGGCGA
>JAIERC010000261.1 GCA_019747165.1 Sphingomonas sp.
CGACCATCCTCGCCGATCTGCAGGGGCCAAAACTGCGTGTTGGCAAATTTGCCGATGGCAAGGTTGAGCTGATCACGGGCAGGACCTTCCGCCTTGACCGCGACAAGACACCGGGCGACGCGACTCGGGTTGAGCTGCCCCACCGCGAGATTTTCGTGGCGATCGAGGCGGGCGCGCGCCTGCTGCTTGACGATGGCAAGTTGGTGCTGCGCGTCACTGATCATGGCGACGACTGGATCGAGACGCGGATCGAGGTTGGCGGCATGCTGTCCAACAACAAGGGGCTGAACGTGCCCGATGTCGTCGTGCCGATGGCCGCGCTGACCGATAAGGACCGCAGCGACCTGGCCTTTGCGCTTGACCAAAAGGTTGACTGGATCGCACTGAGTTTCGTCCAGCGGCCGGAGGACTTGGCCGAGGCACGGCTGCTGATCCAGGGGCGCGCCGCCTTGCTCGCCAAGATCGAAAAGCCGTCGGCAATCGACCGACTCGAAGAGATCGTTGAGCAGTGCGACGGCGTGATGGTCGCCCGCGGCGATCTGGGCGTTGAACTCCCGCCCGAATCGGTGCCACCGCTGCAGAAGCGCATCGTCGAGGTATCGCGGCGGCTGGGGCGGCCCGTAATCGTGGCGACACAGATGCTCGAATCGATGATCACCTCGCCCTCGCCGACCCGCGCCGAAGTGTCCGACGTGGCGACGGCGGTATATGACGGCGCAGATGCGATCATGCTGTCAGCCGAAAGCGCGGCGGGTGCTTGGCCGGTCGAATCGGTGGCGATGATGAATTCGATCGCCGAAGCGGTCGAGCGCGATCCGATGCACGGCGACCGCGTCCATTTTACCGTCACCTTGCCCGATCCAACCACGGCAGACGCACTGGCCGAGGCGGCGAAAAATATCGCCCAAACCGTCTCTGCAGCGGCGATCATCTGCTTCACGACATCGGGTTCAACCGCACGGCGCGTGGCGCGCGAGCGGCCTTCAGTGCCGCTGCTGGTGCTGACCCCCCGGCAAGAGACTGCGCGGCGACTGGGCCTGTTATGGGGGGCGCATGCGGTGTTCACCAAGGACGTCGAATCCTTTGAAGCCATGGTCGCCAAGGCCAAGCGGATGGCGCTGCGGCATCATCTCGCGAAAGCGGGCGACCGCGTGATCGTTATCGCAGGCGTGCCTTTTCGGACGCCGGGATCGACCAATGTGCTGCACGTGGTGCGGATCATTGGTGATGAGTTGAAGGGCTATGGGGGGTAGGCTCCACCCCCATTTGCAATGCTGCGCCCCCCCTAATTGGGCAAGAACCAGCTTGCCAATCATGCTTTGCTGGTTGCATGATCGGTAGACATGTTTTGATACAGAAGGCCCGGGGGGGCTGTTTTCGACTCTATCCCAATCGAAAGATTTCGCGATGAAGCGACAGCGGACAATATTGTTGTCGGGCGGTGCGACCTTGCTCGCCATCCCTTTGGCCCTGCTGATGGCCCAACAGTTCGCGCCAGCAGCGGATCACCTCGATCCGCCAACGCGGACCGATCCCGCAATGGACGCGACCCCTGACATCCCGGCCGATATCGCTGATGTGTATGCATGGCACACGCCGACATCAGTGATCGTCGCGATGACCTTTGCCGGGCCGCAAGCGACATCCGTGCCGGCATCCTATGATCGCGATGTTCTCTACACGATTAATATCGCCAATGGACCGAACAAGTTCGTCCCCACCATCCCGATCAAGATACGCTTTGGCCAGGACAGCAGCAGAGGCAGCAACCAATTTGGCGTTCAGGTGACTGGTTTACCCGGTGTCACTGGTGGAACGATCACCGGGCCGGTTGAAACCAACCTCACGCGCGACGGCGTTACCCTTCGCGCCGGCTTGTTCGACGATCCGTTTTTCTTCGACCTGCAAGGGTTCAGAACGTCGCGGAGCACCGGAACGCTAAGCTTTTCGCCAACGCGCAACTTCTTCGCCAACCAGAATCTGACGGCAATCGTCATCGAAATCCCCCGGGATCGGATTGCCAATGGCGCCAACCCGATCGGGATCTGGGGAACGACGGCCCGGTTCGGAGGGCAGCTATGATGGCCAAAAATTTTAGCTTGTTGAGCGCCGCCGCCACCTTAACGCTGATCACGACGCTTGCCGCATGCAGCAAAGGCGGGGGTAGTTCTCCGATCAACGTCGTGTCGGCACCAACGGCGACGGCGACCACAACCACGACTACGACGCAATCACCCGCCACGTTCAACGTCGCCCCGTGCCTATCGCAGACATTGCCAGGATCGACCCGCACGGTGGGGGATCTGATCATCCCCGACACGCTAACATTGAATTTGTCGGCGCCGTCGGGCTTTCCCAATGGCCGCCTGCTCACCGATCCGGTGATCGATCTGACACTGAACGTCATTTTCCTTAAGCTTTCGGTCAATGGGCCCGGCACGCTGGCCTCCTTGCCCGTCAATCCGCCAGCCAATGACGTGCCGTTCCGATCCAGCTTCCCTTATCTGGCCGCAGCGCAGGGATCGCCACCGGTCAGCGGCACGGCAGGCGTCAATTTCAACTTCCGGACGGACCCTGACAGCGCGTTTGTTCGCGTGGATCGGATGGGGATGCCCGCAGTCGCAACCGCGCTGGTCGGATCAACGCTCAAAAATGCCTATAATGATGGCGATCCTTCCAATGATTCGGCGCTGCTGTTCTTTCCGGAATTATCATTGCAGCTGGGTCGCCTGACCGAATCGCTCGCCGATGATTTTGTTCGACTGGGATTGACGCCGTGCGCAACACCCATCTGACGATGGGCTATTGATCGCATCATCGCGGGGTAGTCGATCCCTGCACGTGCACGTCTGGGCGCGGGCAAATCTGGTCGATCGCAGGAGGCAAGATGCCGGTAGCAAAAAGCGCGACTAAGCTTCGCGGCTGGGCCCTGCCTGTGTCCGTCATGGCAGCAGGGCTGATCGTCGCAAGCGCGACCTGGCTTTGGGTCAGCATGACGGTTGTTCGCCCGCCTCCCATCAATCTCGATCGGCTGCATTTAAGCTATGGGCCAAAGGACTTTCCCGCCGCCTTGCTGCTGGCCAATAATGCCGTTGCGCTTGGCGAAGAACGGGTCGCCTATCGCGGCCAGGATTGGCTGAATCAGGAGGTTTATGCTCGCGCCCTGATGGGCCGGGCGCGGCTTGCGCCGTCGTTTGATGATCTTGCCACTGCGGGTGAGGCGCTGGCAAAAGGAAAGGCAGCGGCAATTCCCGGCAGCGGGCCGATGCTGACCGATGCGGTGTACAACCTCACCGTGCATCGACTGGCACCGATTAGTGCCGATCTGGCCATCGTCGAACATGCCGCAGTGCCCGCTGACCCTGGCGATCTTGCCGAAGCCAAGGCGCTGCACGGCGATGTTGCTTTTTTCAGGGGCGACTATGCCAAGGCAATCGGTTTGTACCGGGCGTCGGCGCAGATCAGCAATAGCCCGGGCACGCTGTTCAGGATCGCCCAATGGCAAAAGAAGACGGGGCGATTTGATGATGCCATGGCGAGCTTTGCCCAGGCGGCGGCGATCAACGACCGGCGGACCCCGCAATTCATGGCCAATGTCTATCTGCAGAGCGGCATCGTGGACCTGGAGCGCGGCAACTGGCAGGCGGCAGAAATCTGGTTTCGTAAGGCGGACCGGATGTTCCCGGGCTATTGGTTGATCGAAGCGCATCTGGTGCAAATGTGGGCGCTAAGGAGCCATCTGGCGAAGGCCGCGCAAGGCTATCGACGGATCATCGCACGATCGCCGCAACCCGATGTGATCGACGCTCTGGCCGCATTATACCGCGCGCAAGGCAATGGTGCGGCCACCCGGCAATGGGCGGCGCGATCGCAGGCAATCTGGGCAAAGCGGCTGCAGCAATTGCCCCAAGCCGCCTATGGCCATGCTTTGGAACATGAACTGGTGTTGGGTAACCCCGCGACAGCGCTGACGCTTGCGCGGCAAAACATGGTGGCACGACCCTATGGCGATTCGATCACTATGCTTGGCTGGGCGCTGCTGGCCAATAATCGCCCCGCCGAGGCCCGCGATCTGCTCGAAGCGCTCAATCGGACCGAATGGCGGACGGCCCAACAATATGTCGCGCTGTCGCAGGCCTATGCGATGCTGGGGGATGGCAACCGCAGCGATACTGCCCGCAATGCCGCGCTGACCATCAATCCGCGCGCCTTTGACCCCGCCGCGCCGCTCATCTGGTTCGGTCACCATTAATGCCCTGGTTGCGGCTGATCATGATGGCGACAGCGTTGTTATGCGCCGCAAGCCGGGCAGAGGCGCATCTGACGCCCAATTCAGAGGTCAATTTAGATTTCGGCCAGCAGCACGCCATCGCCGACATCATCATCCCGCAAGGCGAATATGCCTTCGCCACTGGCAATCCGGTTCGCAATGCCCCCGATTCTCTGGCCAAAGCCAAAGCCTATCTGATCGGCCATATGGCGGTGACGACACCGCAGGGTCGCCCGTGGCGGCTAGTGATTGATCAGATCGAATTCGTACAGATCGCTGGCCCGCCCGATCTGCATGCGATCGTCCGGTTGATCCCGCCGCAAGGCGCGGCGGTGCGGCGTCTGGCGATCGACTGGCGCGCGATCATCAACACCGTGCCCAATCATTTCGTGTTGTTTGTTGTGCGCAGCGATTTTGCCGGGGGTAGACTCGACAAAGGGCGGCAGGTGCTCGGCGCGCTGCAAGGCGCGCGGCACCGACTCGTGATCGATCGCGGCACGGCCAGCAGCTTCAAGGGTTTTCAGGCAGCCTTTGCGCTGGGGATGCGCCACATTGCGGAAGGCCATGATCATCTGTTGTTCCTGTTCGCCCTGCTGCTGCCCGCACCGCTGCTGGCGGCAGGCGGCGTGTGGCGAGGCGCGCGACCAATCCGCGTGGCGCTTTGGCAGATCACCAAGATCGTCAGCGCCTTCACCGCCGGGCACAGTTTGACGCTGATCGGCGCGGCGTTGTTCGATTGGCATTTACCCTCACAACCCGTCGAAATCGCCATTGCGCTATCGATTCTGATTTCGGCGATCCATGCCTGGCGACCTTTATTCCCAGGGCAGGAACCGATTGTCGCGGCAGGATTCGGCCTGGTTCACGGGTTGGCCTTTGCGACTGTCATCGCCCGATTCGGTCTGGATATTCAGGAAAAGGCGCTGTCGATCCTCGGTTTCAATTTGGGCATTGAGGCGGTGCAGCTGCTCGTCGTGCTCGCGACCATGCCATCGCTGCTGATGCTTTCCCGAACGCGCTTTTACCAGGCGTGCCGATCGATCGGCGCAAGCGCTGCTGGTCTGGCGGCGCTAGCCTGGCTGGCCGAGCGATTGGTTGGGTACGCCAATCCAGTCGCACAGGGCATCGACCTGCTGCTTGGCTATGCACCCTATCTTGTTGCTATGCTGACGATTGGCGCCGCCCTTGCGTTTTTGTCACCGCGCGGGCGGGTGGTCGACTTAGCCAGATAAGCTGGGGGGCTTTATCCTGCCAGCAGACCCATGGCCGTCAAAGCCTGCTGCAAAGGCGCGACGCCGGTAAAATGATGCGCTGCGATCCCCAACGCCGCTGCCGCTTCCACATTGACGATGTTGTCGTCCACGAAAAACGCCTCCCCTGCCGCCAGTCCGAACCGTGCCAACGCCAGTTCATAGATCGCGCGGTCGGGCTTCATCAGGCCTTCATCACCTGACACCACCACATCACCGAACCGATCGAAGAACGTGGCATGGGCAACGCGGAAGGGGCGCCAGAATTCGCCGGAGAAGTTGGTGATCGCGAACAGCGGCACGCCTGCTTCGTGCAACTCGCCAACCAGCGCGGCCATGCCGGGCACCACGCCCCTGATCGTTTCGTTGAAGCGGGGGCCGAGCGCGGCGATCAGATCGGCATGGTCGGGATGCTGCGCGATCAGCTCGGCGGAGGTTTCTGCGAAAGGCCGTCCGGCATCATGCTGCAGGTGCCATTCCATCGTCACCACATCGCGCAGAAACGCATCCAGCGCCCGATCGTCCTCGATCAGGCGCTTATACAGGAACCGCAGGTTCCATTCGAACAGGACGTTACCGACATCGAAAATGACGGCGGTCGGCTGGGTCATTGCAGCGGCTGCGCCTGACACGGGACTAAATCCCGTGTCGTCGATCGGCGCTGGCGCGCCGTCGGCCGGGCTTCGGCCAATCGCGGATTAGCGTTGCTAATCCGCTGCCTCAGCCCTGG
>JAIERC010000463.1 GCA_019747165.1 Sphingomonas sp.
TTTTCCTCGAGGTGGATCGAGACGGGGTCTTGCTTGTTGCCGTAAATCACGGCGGGTACGCGGCCTTCGCGACGCAACGAACGGGAGGCTCCCTTGCCAACCTGTCCACGCATCTCGGCTGCGAGCGTCAATTGTTCGCTCATGTCAGTCTCCGAGTGTGTTTGGTGTCTTCATCCGGCCAAGCCTCCAGGGATGACCCTGACCGGAAGCGCGGCGCTATAGGGGAGGGGACGCAAAAGGGCAAGTCGCGCGCGGGGCGGCGGTCTATTGCACCCGCGTGACGCGTAGCCCGCGTGCGCGCAGCATCGCGACCAGCGATTTCGGCCCAGCCAGATGCCCCGCGCCGACCGCGATCATGATCGTGCCGGGATGCTTCATCCGCTCGGCGATCCAGCTGCTCCAGCGCGCATTGCGACCGGTCAGAAGCGCTGTCTCCAGCGTCGGTGCGCCGGAAAAGAGCTGATCGTTGCTACGCGCCAGCGCGGCGACATTGCCCGCCGACCAGGCCGCCAGCGTTGCCGGATAGCCGCCGCTGTCTTCAATCGTGCGGGCCAGCAACAGCCGCTGATTGCGTTCACTCAGCATGTCGAAGAATCCCAACTGGCTGCCTGCGCTTTCGAACGCACGTTGTTGCTTGCCGGCAAAGCGCGCCGCCAGCACCGCTTCGACGCCGTCAGCAGGGGTTGCCCCGGCCGCGTGGGCACGCCCGCTCTCAATCGTGACGGCGGCGGCCCATGTCTCCAGCCGGTCGAGTGTCGCGGCGGATTCCCCGGCTGCGGCAATAGCGCGGTTCAGCGCGTCGCGATGATCAGCGGGCAGTCGCGCGGCGATCGGCGGCAGGCCGTCGCGCCGCGCCAGCTTCACGAACAGGGCAGCGATTGCCGCCGGGTCGGGCTTTGCAATTTCTGTGACCAGGATTTGCGACGAAGCAATCGCGCGCGTCACCGCTGGTGTTTCCCAATCGACGGACGGGGGCAGCGCGTGGATAGTGCCGAACAGCCAGATTTTGGTGTCGGCGTCGCGCACCACAAAAAGCGCCGGCCGCGCCGGGGCAGGGCGCGGCCGGTCGCAGCCGGGCAGGGCGATGAAGGCGGCGATCCATAGGGGCGTGATCAGCCGCCATCGCATCTGCCCGAACCCTTCAATAGTTAATCCGTGTGGCGGTCAGGTGGTGCGTGCCGAGCTGCACCTGGACGCTGTCCTTGCCGGCCAGATGGCCTGCGCCAACCGCGATGAAGACGGTGCCGGGCTTCTTCATCCGTTCATCGATCCAATTCGCCCAGCGGACATTGCGATCGGCGAGCAGGATTTTGTAGAGCTTGGGCAGCTTGTCGATGTCCTTGTTCATGACAGCACCCAGCGCTTCGGGGTCGCCCTTGCTCCAATTGGCAACCATCTCGTCGATGGTCTTAATCCCGTCGTCAAAATCATCGATACCCAGTTCCAGAAACGCGATCTGGTCGGCTTCGGGCAGCGTGGCGAAATAACCGAGTTGCTGTTCCAGCGTTTCAAGACCCGTCACCGGCTTCCCCGCGGCTTTCGCGGCGGCATCGATGGCGCGCTCAGCGCCCGAATTCGGATCATAGCCGGATTTCTGCAGCAAGACGTTGCTCATCGTGACGGCCGCAAACCAGGGATATAGCTTGTCGAAGGCGGTCGGCGGAAAGCCCAGCTTGGCAAGCACGGCTGCATAGGCAGCGCGCTTTTTCGGGTGGAGCTTTTCAGTCAGCGGTGGGCCGTCGGGATCGACGACCAGCGGCAGCAATATCTTCTGGGCTTCCGCATCGCTGGGCAACGGGATTTCGAGCACGACTTCCTTGCTGGCGTCGAAAGCCTTTTTCACGCCTTCGTCGAACCAGCTCAGGCCAGGCTTCAGGACATGGACCGTGCCGAACAAATAGATCGTCGTGTCATCGTCCTTCACCACCCACAAGGCGGGGTCGGCATCGACCGTCGTAACCGCAGGAGCAGGAGCGGGGGCAGCCTGCTGCGCCAGCGTCGGCGATGCCAGCAGCATGCCCAGCGGCGCGAGCGTCGCCAGAAGGCGCAGTTTTGCAGTCCTGATCATCTCAAATCCTTTTCATAGCGATTGTTGATAGGGTTCAGTAAAAACGTTTCCAGACGAATATGATGGTCGTCGCCACCATCGTGGCCGCGAAAATCCCGTCATGCGTCAGCGGCACCGCGACGCCTGCTAGGCCGCAAAGAAACAGCACGGCGTAGAGTGTCGCGTAGACTAACAGCCCAACATAGGTGGCCAATAGATTGGCATCGCGTTCCTGCTCGTCGACGACCCGCATATAGATCAGCGTGCTCCAGACCAGGGCGACGACCATCGCCACCACGCCACCGCCAAGCATAGCCGTGCGGATCAGCCCTGGATCGAAGTTCACGCCGATCCCGATCAGCACACCGGCAATGGCACCGGCTGCAATGGAGCCGATCCACGCCGCACGCTGGTTGCGCAACTGGCTGCGGGCACTGGCCTGCCAGTCAGTGTCGGAAGTGCCTTTGCTCATCGCTCGATCCTCAACCGGTTTCTCAATCGCGCCATTTCAGGATGATGAAGGTGACGAGCGACACCCCATAGCCGAGTAGGAACAGCCCAAGCGCGGTCGGCTCGGGGGCCAGGCCGCCCGCCGAAAGCACGAACCACGCCGGGTAACCGCCCAGCACCGCCATCGAGCCTGCCGCCAGTCCGCGCAGATTGCGCCGCGCTGCCAACTCGTCGATCGTCCGGAACATGTAGAGCGGCAGCCCAACCAGCCCGATCATCAGGCCGATCGCACCGATGATCGCGATGGCAGGCGACAGTTGGAGCCCGGTGATATGCGACAGTGATGGTCCGCCCTCATGCGGATGCCGGTCGAATGCGCCGATCATCGACCCGATGACTGCGGCGAAGATAATCAGGCCGATGTAAAGTCGGCGCTGATACCGTTTGCGCGCCTGCATCGCTAGTTCGCCTGGGCCCATCTCACGCTTCGCCATTGGAGCGCTCCTCGCCGTCATCGAAAACCTCCTCGATGCGCATGTCGAACAAACGGCCTATCTTGAAGGCGAGCGGGAGCGAGGGATCATATTTCCCCGTTTCGATCGCGTTGACGGCCTGACGCGACACGCCCAGCCGGCCACCAAGCTCCGCTTGGCTCCAGTCGCGTTCGGCGCGCAGCACCTTCAATCTGTTTTTCATCAGCCCTGTCCACATCCGCGTGAACCTTAGTCAATCGTCCCTGACCCGATGTCAAGCAACACTGACTAAATGGCCCCGATTCGCGTTCATGTCAAGTGTCACTGACAAATGGTCATCCGACCCTGACCCTAACACTCCTTCATTGAACCCGGTCCACCCGCACACCGCGCGTCTCGAGTTGTTCGATCAGCGATCCATCGCCAATGAAATGCCCGGCACCGGCGGCAAACAGGCACGTGCCCGGGCGGCGCAGCCGGGCAATCAAGGTGGTGGCCCAGGCAGCATTGCGGTTGGTCAGCAATGGCGCGGCAAGTGCGGCAGACCCCGTTGCGGCGGCAAGATCGATTGTCAGCGCCGAATCGGGGCCAACCTCCCCCTTGGCCCAGGCATGGGTAGCGGCGCGCAGATCAGCCCGGCTGCGGATGGGCGCATCCAATGCGGCGTGCAGCATGCGTTGCTGTTCCACCTCGGGCACGGCGTTGACGCTCGCCATCACCTGATCGCTATTCTCAATCGCGCGTACCGGCTTCTTCCGGGCGGTGAACTGCGCTTCCAACCAATCATCGGCGCCGGGTCCGGGCACTTCACCGCTGCGTAACTCACGCACCAGCGAGATGGCGACGGAGGCGATCCAGCTTGGCATCTGATCGAACAATGTCGCCGCTTCGGGGGGCAGGCTGGCGGCGAAGGCGGCCAGCTTGGCGCGATGATCGGCCCCGACCCGCGCGGACAGCGGGGGCAGCGTGGCGGTGGGCGGCGCTTGGTCCCGCAGGCTGTTGCGTTCCACCGATTCTAGGATCAACTCGCTCGACTGCGCCACAATGCGGTCAAATGCGGCCGTCCGCCATTCAAAACCTGGCGGCAACACGTGGATCGTCCCGAACAGATAGATCGTCGTATCGCGATCTCTGATCCGCCAGATCGCCGGGCGCGGTCGATAATTTTGCGACAGTTGCGCCAATCGTTCGCCATCGCTTGGCCAATCGGCACCCTCCAACCATTGCGCATCGAAATCATCGGGGGCAACGCGGTCATCGGGGGCCAGGCGCGGATAGCGCAATTGTGGCTGGCCATGCCGCGAGACCGCGTCATCATCTGCCACGGCGCGATAGTTGATTTGTGGCGGATCGCGTGCGGCCACCGGGGCTGAAAACAGCAACGCCGCCATCAGCATTGCCGCATGCCGAGCCCAGCTACCGCCCAGCGGCGAAAAGGCGACCCTGATCGGGACCATCTGTCTCGATAGATAAGGGTTAACCCGCCACGCGCAAGCCGATCGCCAGGGCGCGCCCGGTACGCTGCGCCATTGACCCGCCCCAACGCCCACGCCAAAGGTGCGCGCGTTCAATATTGCAGGTGCGAAGGTTCGTTCATTGGCCAGCCAGCCGCTCAGTCCCCCCTTGAGTTTTCAGGCCATGATCCTGACGCTCCACCGCTATTGGAGCGATCATGGCTGCCTGATTCTTCAGCCTTACGACATGGAGATGGGGGCGGGCACCTTTCATACCGCGACGACGTTGCGCGCGCTTGGGCCCGATGCGTGGAACGCGGCGTTCGTCCAGCCCTGCCGCCGCCCGACCGATGGCCGCTATGGCGAGAACCCCAACCGGCTCCAGCATTATTACCAATATCAGGTGATCCTGAAGCCAAGTCCGCCCAACCTGCAGGAGCTGTATCTCGGCTCGCTAAAGGCGATCGGCATCGACATGCTCACGCACGACATCCGCTTCGTTGAGGATGATTGGGAAAGCCCCACCTTGGGCGCCTGGGGGCTGGGCTGGGAGGTCTGGTGCGACGGCATGGAGGTGACGCAGTTCACCTATTTCCAGCAGATGGGCGGTTTCGACTGCAAACCCGTCGCGGGCGAGCTGACCTATGGGCTTGAACGCCTCGCGATGTATATCCAGAACAAGGACAGCATTTACGACCTGGCCTATAACGATGCCGGGGTGAGCTATAGCGACGTGTTCCTGGAAAACGAACGCCAGATGAGTGCGTGGAATTTCGAGGTGGCCGACACCGATTCACTGGTCGATCAGTTCAAGAAACACACTGCCGAGTGTGAGAACTGCCTGGAAGCAAGACTGCCGATCCCCGCCTATGAACAGGCGATCAAGGCGAGCCACGTCTTCAACCTGCTGCAAGCACGCGGCGTCATCTCGGTCGCCGAGCGCCAGGCCTATATGGGCCGCGTCCGCGATCTGGCGAAGGGCGCGTGCGGCGCATGGATGGCAAAAAACGGGTGGGCGGCGTGACCGACTTCCTGCTTGAACTCCGCTCCGAAGAAATCCCCGCGCGCATGCAGGCGAAGGCGCGCGAGGATTTGGCGAAGCTGTTTGTGGCAGCATTGGCAGCGGCAGGCATTACTGAGGGTGCGTACGATACTTTCTCCACCCCCCGCCGCCTGACCCTTATCGCGCGCGATCTGCCGCTTGAAACCGCAGCGGTGTCGGAGGAGATCAAGGGCCCCAAAACCGCCGCCCCTCCACAGGCGCTCGACGGGTTCCTCCGCAAAACCGGGCTCACCCGCGATCAACTCGTCGAGCGCGACGGCGTCCTCTTCGCCGTCATCGACAAGCCCGGCCGCGCCACCGCCGACGTGCTGGCCGAAGCGATCCCCAACATCATCCGCGCCTTTCCCTGGCCCAAATCGATGCGCTGGGGCGAAGCGTCGGCCTCGACCGAGAGCCTGAAATGGGTGCGGCCGCTACAGGGCATCGTCGCGTTGCTCGGCGGCGATGTCATCCCCTGCGCGATCGCCGGCATCGCCAGCGGGCGCGAGACGATGGGCCACCGCTTCCATTCCACGGGCGCGATCAGCATCGAGAGCGCGGCGACCTATGCCGATCAGCTCCGCGACGCGCATGTCATCGTCGATCAGGCCGAACGCGCGCAGATCATCGCGCTCGGCGCGACGATGGCCGCGCGCAAGGCGGGGCTTGAGCTGATCAAGGACGAGGGGCTGCTCATTGAAAATGCCGGCCTCACCGAATGGCCAGTACCGCTGCTCGGTCGCTTCGACGAAGCGTTCCTCAGCGTTCCCCCCGAAGTGATCCAGCTGACGGCGCGCGTGAACCAGAAATATTTCGTGTGCGCCGATGCGGATGGGAATTTGGCGAACGCCT
>JAIERC010000332.1 GCA_019747165.1 Sphingomonas sp.
AACGTCGCGCCAGCCGCTTCCAGGGTCGTCTTGATCACCTCAAGCACATGCCGGGTCTGCGCGGTCGCATCGCCCGGGTGGAGCACAACGCCGCCCTCGCCAAGGGCGAGTGTGCCGGATACATATACCGTATTCCCAGCCTTTGTCCCGGCTGAAAACGGCGCGATGGGGGTTGGGAATTGCGGCGGGTTGATGGCTTCGAAGGGCACGGTGTTCATCCTTGTTGATCGGGCATTTGCCCAAAGGTGCCGCAGAAATCGGCGACGGTCGACACCCAGCCGAAGAACTTTTCGACATTGTAGACGGTTGCCTCTTGCATCGCCGATGGCCCGAGATGGTGCGTTGCATCCTCCAACATCACCCCGAAATATTCGAGGTGAAAGCCGTCGCGTAGCGTGCTTTCGACGCACACATTGGTCGCGATGCCGACAAACACGATATGGCGGATGCCGCGCGACCGCAGCACGCTATCGAGTTGCGAATTGAAAAAGGCGGAATAGCGCGTCTTGTGGAGCGATATGTCGCCCGGTCGCGGCTTGAGCGCATCGACGAGTTCATAATCCCACCCGCCGCGCGCCAGCAATTGGCCTGACAGTTCAGGCCGGGCGCGCATCGTCTTCAGCGCATTCGACTTGTGCCAATTGGGCGATCCCGGCCCGCCGGCCTCGACATAATCGGGGTCCCAGCCATTTTGCAGATAGATCACCTGCACCCCGGCGTTGCGGGCGGTATCCAGCACGGTGGCGATCTTGCCGATCGTTCCCGCCGCGCCCGCAATGTCGAACCCGGCGAGATCGACATAGCCGCCTTCGCTGACATAGGCGTTCTGCATGTCGATCACGACGACCGCCGTATCGCTGGCCAACATCCGCACCGCTTCGGGACGGGCGGGGAGGGTGACTTTGGGGCCGGTAGCGCCCGGATTGCTATCAACGATCACGGCGTCATTGCCCCGGATGATAGCTGCGCGCGATGTGCCCCGCCAACTCGTCCGGGTAGAAATAGACGGGGCGAAGATCGCCGCTGGCATAGCGTGCGGCCTGATCGCCGAAATGTTTTGAGGCGGGGTCACCGCTTTCGCCGCCTGCGGTCACGGCGCGCGCCTTCACGCGATTGCCGAATTCGACAACCGCGACGAAGCTGTTGCCGCTGGTGCCGTAATAGCGCTTCGTCCCTGGATAACGCCGCGCCCCGAATGAGGCGAGCGAGCCCCATTGTGCTGAGGCAAAAGGCACCGCAATGCTCGGTTTGGCATCGTCAAACTGCTGGGTAATTGCGCCGTCGTTGCGCTGGAACCGGTTGATTTCGCCCCAGGGCGTACGCCAGCTACCGAAATCAGCGGTCAGCCGATCAGATGCCTTGGCGAGAGCGGCCAGTTTGCGGGCCGGATCGACAGCCAGCATGTGCTGATAACGGCCAAGGCCCGCCGTTTCGAGATCGAGATCGTTGACCGTATCGCCCCACAGGGCCTCACCCCAGAACACGGCGAGGGATGTGGGCACGGAGTCTGCGCTCCATTTGAAGTCCCAACCGCGAAGCGCCGCAATCTGGTCGGCGAGCTTTGCCTTGACTGGATCATCGGCCGCCAGCCCGTCCCACGCGGCGACAAGCGAGGGGATCAGCGGCGCGAAGGCGGTGAGGTACGGATCATAGGCGGCGTCGCGAAGGCCATCGAGCGTGAAATCCCTGCGGTCGCTCAATACCCGCGTTGCGTGCAAGCCTCGCGGGTTTTCTCCGGCGCTATCCATGTAGCGAGGATAGCTGGCTTGTTTCGGGCTTTCACCGCCAGCAGCCGACCAGGGCGCGTTGTTGGTATTGGCGATCCAGCCATTAGCGGGTGTAACCAGTTGCGGGAGATCGGAAAGGGCGTGCAGCCCTTGCCAGTCGGTGGCTGGATCGCTGCCGTCCACGGGCTTGGTATAATCGAACCGGTCATTGCGTTTGGGCACGAATTGCGGGTGAAGATAGGCAATCTCGCCCTTGTCGTCAGCGAAGATCGTGTTGTTCGACGAATTCGCCTTGAGCGCCATCACCTTCATGTAAGAGGCAAAATCGGTTGCCTTGGTGCGCAGGAAACTTTGTTGGAGCGCAGGCACCGGCGTGTTCATCAACGCCATCGCCACCCATTTGTCCCCCTCCGCGCGGACAATGGGGCCATGGTGCGTGGCGTAGCTGGTGAAGCTGCGTTTTGCCATTGTGCCATCGGGCAAGCGATAGGTGAGGGTGATCTTCTTGGTCGCCAACGGGCGCAATGCCTTGCCATAGCGATAAAAATACTGGCCCTTGCGGTCGACGATCGTTTCCAGGAACTCATCGACGGAATCGACGCCGCTCGATGTGTGCATCCAGCCGAGATGCTGACTAAAGCCCTGATAGATGAAAAACTGCCCCCAAGTCGCCGCACCATAGGCGTTTAGGCCTTGATCGCTGGTGACTTGTAACTCGCTGCGGAAGAAGAAGCTGGTGTGCGGGTTGATTAGCAGCAGTGCGTGCCCGTCCTTGGTATTGGCTGGGGCGATCGCAAAGCCGTTTGAGCCTGAGGGTTCTTTAAAGGCGCGTGGATTAGTGGAATCGGTGAGCGCCAGCCGCTTAGGCCCATAAAACCCCTCAAGCGGTTTCAGCGCGACGCGTTCAATATCGCCACCGATGCTGCCTTCCGAAAAACTGAGCGCCATCCAGGGTTCGAAGCGTCGGATGACCCGCGGGTGCACATTGGGGTGGGTGTCGAGATAATGGTTGAGACCGTCAGCCCAGGCGATCATCAGCGCCTTCAGCCAGGCGGGCGAGCCGGCATATTGGCGGCGCAGGTCAATCGGATCGATATAGAGACGCTGGCGCAGATCCTGCCAAAGTGCCTTTTCCCCTTCGGCTTCGGCCAGCCGCCCGAGTGAGACCAGATAATTGGTCTCGATCCGGTTAAAGTCATCCTCTGCCTGGGCGTATATCATGCCGAACACGGCATCCGCATCGGTTTTGCCGTGAACATGGGCGATCCCCCAATCGTCGCGCGTGATGCGGATGTTGTGGGCCTGGGCACGGCGCTGGGTCGCGTCGCCGACGGGGGCGGCGGTTAAGGGGCTGCTCAGACAGGTCGATAGCAACGCCCCGGCGGCAAGGAGTTTCTTGATCATGTGGTCAGCGTATCGGGACAGCTGTCCATGGGCAAGCGCGGCCAATCAGCGATGGATCAGGTCGTCAAGCACCGCGTTTTCGCTGCCAGCCTTTGGCGCAGCGCGCGGCACTGACGCAGGCGTTGCCGAAAAGCGCGGCGCAGGCGCGGGCTGGATAGCGCCGCCGACTTCGATAAAGGTTTCGCGCGCGATATTGTGCGGATGTGCTGGGGCCTCGGCCATTGACAGGATCGGGGCAAAGCAGACGTCCGTCATTTCCATCAGCGCGCACCATTCGTCGCGGGCTTTGGTGGCGAAAATGCCGGCGAGGCGCTGCTTGCGCGCGGGCCATGCGGCGCGATCAAACTGCGCGGCGAAATCGGGATCATCGGCCAAACCAAGCTTGTCCCGCAGCAGTGCATAGAATTGCGGCTCGATCGAGCCGATCGAGACCCATTTGCCGTCGGCGCACGCATAGCTGTCGTAAAAGGGCGCGCCGCCATCGAGGAGATTGGTGCCTGGCACGTCGCTGGTCGTGCCCTGGACAAGCATTGCAAAGCTCATGCCCGCCAGCAGGGCGGAGCCATCGGTCATTGCTGCATCGATCACCTGGCCCGGCGCGCCGTTCTTTACCGCCAGCAACCCGGCGACCATCCCGAACGCCAGAAACATCGCCCCGCCGCCGAAATCGCCGACATAGTTCAAAGGCGGTACCGGCTTACCGCCCGCCACGCCGATGGTGTGGAGTACGCCTGACAGGGCGATATAATTGATGTCGTGCCCTGCCGCCTGCGCATAGGGGCCGGTCTGCCCCCAGCCCGTCATCCGCCCGTAAACAAGGTTGGGATTGATGGCGTGCAGCACATCAGGGCCAAGGCCAAGGCGCTCCATCACGCCGGGGCGGAACCCCTCGATCAGCCCGTCCGCTGTCGCACATAATGCCTTGGCGGCGGAAAGCCCCTCAGGCGTCTTGATATCGAGCAGCACGGATTTGCGGTTGCGTGACAGCGCATCGCGCGGATCAAGTCCAGCGCCGGGGCGGTCGATGCGGATCACCTCCGCGCCGTGATCGCCCAGCATCATGCCGCAAAACGGGCCGGGGCCGATGCCGGCGAATTCGATGATGCGAATGCCTGATAGCGCGCCCGGCATGATCGGCTCTCCCCCCAATGATTATCGCGCGGGAATGGCCGCGATCCACGGCCGGATCAATGCCGTACAGCGGCGGATCATCCGCGCTTCTGTTCTGCCGCGATCCAGCCGTCGATCTGTAGCTCAAGGACGTCGAGCGGCAACGCGCCCTGACCAAGCACCGCATCGTGGAAGCGGCGAACGTCGAACTTCGGCCCGAGTGCGGTCTCAGCCTTTTTCCGCAACGCCAGGATTTTGAGTTCGCCGAGCTTATAGCCCAGCGCTTGCCCGGGATTGCTGATGTAGCGGTTTACCTCGGCATCGATATTGGCATCGGTCAGCGCGGTATTGTCCTTCATAAACGCGACCGCGCGATCCTTGGTCCAGCCCTGCGCATGAATCCCGGTGTCGACCACCAATCGGCACGCACGCCACATTTCATAGGATAGACGCCCCATATCCTTTTCGGGCGTGTCGTAGATGCCCATTTCGATGCCGAGATGCTCTGAATACAGCCCCCAGCCTTCGACAAAGGCGTTGAAGAACGCCTGATATTTGCGGAAATTGGGCAGGTCCATTTCCTGCTGCAGCGCGATCTGGTTGTGATGGCCGGGAACCGCCTCATGGCTGGTCAGCGCGGCGAGCTCATAGAGCGGCCGCTGATCGAGTTTAGAGGTGTTGACATAAAAGGTGCCGGCAATGCCAGCAGGGGGCGATCCGGGGTTATAATAAGCAGTGGTGGTGCCTCCCGCTGTCTCTGCGGGAATAGCGCGCACGCCATAAGGAAGCCGGGGCAGTTTGACGAACAGGCCTGGCATCTTGCCGTCGTTGATCTTGGCTTGCAGCGCGGCAGCCGCCATCAGCTCGTTGGCCGACTTTGCATAATATTTGGGATCGGTGCGGAGCGTCTGGATGAATGCGGCGCGGCTGGGTTGACCGGCCTTGGTCGCCACCGACTCCATTTCCGCGCGGATGCGGGTGACCTCATCCAGGCCGATCTGGTGGATTTGCGCGGGGGTCAGATCGGTCGTGGTCTGTTGCCGGACCAGAAAAGCGTAATAGCGCTGGCCATCGGGCAGGCTGGTCGCGGCGACATCCTTGCGGCATTTCGGTAGATAGGTGCTGCTGAAATAGGCCTCGATCTTGCGATATTCGGGGTTGAGCGTGCCGGTGATCAGCGCCTTGGCCCGCGCCTGCATCGCCGACCAGTCGGCATCGCTGATCGCTACGGGCTTCGGCCCCTTGAACGGAGCATAGAAGCGCGAATCTTCGGGCCGGTCGGTGATCACGCCCGTAATCGTCTGCATGAAGCCCGACAGGGTGACGCAGGGTTGCACAAAGCCGCCGGCCACTGCGGCGCGGGTGATGTCGAGTGCCTGCGCATTCACGTTGGGAAACAGCGCGAGGCGGGTCAGGTAGCTTTCAACATCAGCCTTGCTGCGGACCGGCACGGCATCGGCCAGCCCGGCGAAGAACTGGAACCAGCTGCCCAGCGTCGAGACATTCATCGTGCGTTCGCCAAAGCCGTTCGCTTCGATCTGTTCGGACAGCATCCGGCGCAGGATCGCCTGGTTGGTTCGATCGTCCGCGGTCAATGACGCCGCCGGAATGGCATCGAGCCGCTTGATGAAGGCAGCGGCCTGGCTCGCCTGGCGATCGGCTTCGGCCAGCGAGAAATCACCGATCTGATCGTCATAATCACGCACGCCGAGCGATGTCGCGAAGATCGGATTCGATTTCAGATACCAGGCCCAATGATCGCTGATCACGCTTTTCAGGTCGTCGACTGGCGCTGCGCGGACGGGCACGGAAGGCATGGTCGCGACCGTAATCAGGGCGGCTAGGATCAGTCGGCGCATGGTGATTCTCGCAAAGGCTGTTCACGGGCGACGCTGGCGATGGTCATCCCCAGCGAAGTGCAATTTCTAGGGCGATGAAGGGAAAGGGACCAGCGGTTTTTGGTACAGCGGCAATCGGCATGTCGGCGCGATCGACAACCATTTGGCGCGCCCGGCAGGAGTCGAACCTGCGGCCTCAAGATTAGAAGTCTCGTGCTCTATCCAACTGAGCTACGGGC
>JAIERC010000226.1 GCA_019747165.1 Sphingomonas sp.
CCGCCGAGGGGCGTTGGGGGCAGAAAAAGTCGGCGGGCTTTTACGATTATGACGAAAAGCGCAACCCGACGCCGTCGGCGCGGGTCGCCGAGATCATCGAAGATTTCCGATCGAAATCGAACCTGCCCAAGCGCGAGATCAGCGACGAGGAAATCATCGAGCGCACGCTCTATACAATGGTCAATGAAGGCGCCTTGATCCTGGAAGAGAAGATGGCGCAGCGGGCATCGGACATCGATGTCGTGTGGATCTATGGCTATGGCTGGCCAGTCTATCGCGGCGGACCAATGTTCTGGGCAGATACCGAGGGCGCCAAGAAGATCGTCGCTGGGCTTGAAAAACACGGCTTCAAGGTAGCGGAATTGCTGAAGAGCAATGCCGAGACCGGTAGCCGCTTCAAGTGAGAACGGCACTCGCCACCGCCGCCGCGATCCGTGCCGGCGAGACCACCGCGCTTGCCGAATGCGAAGCGGCGATCGCGCGGATTGAGGCCGGCGACGGCGAGATAAACGCGGTCGTTGTCCGCGACTTCGACCGCGCGCGCGATCAAGCGCGCGCGGTCGATGCGAAGGTGACGGCGGGCGATATGGCAGGCGCGCTGCTCGGTGTGCCGATGACGGTGAAGGAGAGCTTCGACATTGCCGGTCTGGTCAGCTGCTGGGGCTTTGCCGAGCATGCTGATTTCGTGGCGAGCGAAGATGCCATCGCCGTCCAGCGCCTGAAGCGCGCGGGCGCCGTCATATTGGGCAAGACGAACGTGCCTGTCGCGCTTGCCGATTTGCAGTCCAACAACCCGGTCTATGGACGGACGCGCAACCCACATAATTTGGACCGCGTGCCCGGCGGCTCGTCCGGCGGGGCGGCAGCGGCGCTGGCCGCGGGCTATGTGCCTATCGAGATCGGGTCCGACATTGGCGGATCGATCCGCTTGCCCGCGGCCTTTTGCGGCATGTGGGGGCATAAGCCGACCTACAACGCGCTGTTAAGTTATGGCCATAACTTCCCGCGTACCGAAGGCTGCGGTGTTGCGCTCAACGTCATCGGTCCCTTGGCGCGCGATGCCGATGATCTAGAGGCCTTGTTCGCGGTGATGGGCGGCGATGCGCTCGCCCGCCCGGCCCCTCGCGGCCCTGGCGACTGGCGCATCCTGCTGCTCGATCCACACCCCAACGTCCCGGTGCAGACATCGATCAGGGAAGCGATCGAGGCAACCGGCAAGACGTTCGAGGCAGCGGGCGCAACGGTCGATCGCGAGACGTCGCTTTTGCCCGATCTTGTCACCCAATCGGCCAACTATATCCGCATGCTGCTGACCGCGATGTCGCGTGGCGGGATGCCGCCCAATGGCGCGCCGCCAACGTCGCTTGGTGACTGGTTCGGGCTGATTGATGCGCAGGCCAAGTGCCGCCGCGATTGGGGGCGACTATTCGGCAGCTATGATGCAGTGATCGCGCCGATCTGGGGCACCACAGCTTACCCGCATGACGACACGCCGCTTGGCGAGCGCATGCTGATGATCGACGGCACGCCCTATCCGGCGGGGATGCAGATGGCACTGCCAGGCCTAGCCACATTCCCGATGCTGCCCGCGACCAGCGTCCGGGTGGGCACCGATGCCGATGGCCTGCCGATCGGCGTGCAGGTAATTGCTGATTATAACCGCGACTGGACGGCAATTGCCGTCGCGCGCGCGGCCCATGACTTGATGAGGAGCTGAAACGATGAGCGACCTGGAAACCTTCCGCGCTGAGACGCGCGCCTGGCTTGAGGCGAATTGCCCGCCAGAAATGCGCGAGCCCGCGCGCAGCGAAAAGGACGCCAATTGGGGCGGCCGCAACGCGGATTTCCAGCCCGGGCAGAAAGAATGGATGGACGCGATGGCCAGCCGCGGCTGGACCGTGCCCGATTGGCCGGTCGCCTATGGCGGTGGCGGCCTCTCGCCTGCCGAAACGAAGATCCTGCGTGAAGAAATGGCGGCAATGAAGTGCCGCAACCCACTCAACAGCTTCGGCATTTCTATGCTCGGACCCGCGCTACTGAAATATGGCACCGAAGCGCAAAAGCTCGAGCATCTCACCAAGATTGCGCGAGGTGAAATCCGCTGGTGCCAAGGCTATTCGGAACCCAATGCCGGGTCCGATCTCGCCAGCCTGGCGACCTCTGCCGAGGACGCGGGCGACCATTATGTCATCAACGGGCAAAAGGTCTGGACCAGCTATGCCGACAAGGCGGATTGGATTTTCTGCCTGGTCCGCACTGACAAGACCAACAAGCAAGGCGGCATTTCGTTTGTGCTGTTCGACATGGCCAGCCCCGGTGTCTCGACCAAGCCAATCCTGCTGATCAGCGGCTATTCGCCGTTCTGCGAGACGTTTTTCGACAATGTCAAAGTGCCGAAAAGCCAACGCGTCCATGAGGAGAACAAGGGCTGGGACGTCGCTAAATATCTGCTGGGGCATGAGCGCGAGATGATTTCGGGCATGGGGCTCGGCTCCGTCAGCGGCAATCCGCTGGTCGACGGGGCAATTGCCACCGTGGGTCTGGATCACGAAGGCCGTCTCGCCGACCCGCTGCTGCGCGCGGCGATTGCCCAGTTCGAAGTGCGATCAAAGGCATTCGGGATGATGTCCGAGCGCTTCATCGACGAATTGAAGGCGGGCAAGGCCCATCCAGCCCAGCCATCGATGATGAAATATTACGGCACTGAATTGAACAAGTCGCGCCATGAGCTGATGATGGCGGCAGGCGGATCCGACGCGCTCGAATGGGAGAGCGATCGGTCGAACGGCGGGGCGGGGCCACGCGCCTGGCTGCGCACCAAGGCCAATTCGATCGAAGGCGGGACCAGCGAGGTTCAGCTCAACATCATCGCCAAGCGGATTTTGGAACTGCCGGGCGCTTAGCACACCGTGCTCCTGCGCAGGCGGGAGCCCAGAGCAATATAGGGCAGCGCGTGGAACCCTGGGTTCCTGCCTGCGCGGGAACACAAGGATTATCCATGCCCCTCTATCTCAACGAAGAACAAATTCAGCTGCAGGATACCGCCCGCGGCTTCATCGCGGAACATGCCCCGGTCAAGCACATGCGGAGCTTGCGCGATGCGAACGACCAGAACGGCTTCAGCCGCGATGTGTGGAAGCAATTCGCCGAACTCGGCCTGACCGGCATCTTGATTGGCGAGGAAGATGGCGGGCTTGGTCTTGGCCATGTCGAGGCCGGGATCGTGCTGGAGGAGATTGGTCGCAATCTCTCCCCCTCCCCATTCCTCGCGACCGCTGTCGCTGCGGTTGAGGCGCTGAAGGGCACGCCGCATGCCGCGCGCTATTTTCCCGGCATCATTGCCGGTGACACGGTGGCAGCACTAGCGATCGATGAAGGCGCAAAGCACCGTGCAACCATCGGGATGAAGGCCGAACGATCAGGTAATGGCTTCAAGCTGTCCGGCGCCAAGCAGTTCGTGACGCATGGCCATATCGCCGACATCATCGTCGTCGCCGCGCGGACAGCCGGCGCGCCCGATGACGCGAACGGGATCACCCTGTTCGCGGTCGACCGCAACGCCGCTGGGCTCACCGCCGAAGCCGAGCGCCTCGCCGACTCTTCACTTGCCGCGCGACTGAAATTTGAGGGCGTCGAGGTCGATGCCGATGCCGTCATTGGCGAGGTCGATCATGGCGGCGATCCGCTGAACCGTCTGCTGCGTGCCGGGCGCGTTGGCGCCGCCGCCGAATTGCTCGGCGTTGGCGGTGGGGCGATGGACATGACGGTCAATTACCTGAAAGAACGCAAGCAGTTTGGCGTCCGCATCGGCAGCTTCCAGGCGCTGCAGCACCGTGCGGCGCACCTCTATTCCGAAATGGAAGTTGCCCGCGCCGCTGTCCTGAAGGCGCAACAATTGCTCGATAGCGGCGATGCCAAGGCCGATGAGGCGGTCTCGGTCGCCAAGGCGATGACGGCGATGGCGACGACATTGGCGGTGCAGGAGGGCGTTCAGATGCACGGCGGCATCGGCATGACCGACGAATATGACATTGGCTTTTACATGAAGCGCGGGCGCGTACTCGCCGAGATGTTTGGCGATGCCAATTTCCATGCCGATCAGCTCGCGCGGGCGGCGGGGTATTGATGACCGACGAAATGGCAAAGCCCGATCCGACGCCCGCGCAACTCGCCCAAAATCTGGTCGATCTGCTCGATATCGAAGAGATCGATACCGACCTTTATCGCGGCAAGCGCGGTAATGATGGGTTTGGGCGCGTGTTTGGCGGACAGGTAATTGCGCAGGCACTGCAAGCGGCGCAGCGATCCGCTGATGACCCTAAGGCCGCGCATTCGCTCCACGCCTATTTCATGCGGCCGGGCGCCGAAGATCATCCCATCATCTACCGGGTCGTGCGCGATTTCGATGGCAAGAGCTTTTCGACCCGGCGCGTTATCGCCACGCAGCGCGGCGTGCCAATACTGACGATGAGTTGTTCGCTGCAACTGCCCGAACAGGGATTGGCCCACCAGGACAAGATACCCGACGTGCCGTCGCCCGATGATCTCGTGTCCGAGCGCGACCTGCGGCTGGCGATGATCGATAATGTGCCAGACCGCTTCCGCGCCAACTTCCTGCGCCCGCGCATGGTGGATATCCGGCCCGTCAGCCCACGCAGCTGGTTTAATCCCGTCAAACAGGAGCCGCGACAATATAGCTGGTTCCGCGTCGTCGCCCCGGTCGCTGACGATCCCGCCCTGCACCGCGCGATCCTGGCTTATGCCAGCGATATGTCGCTGCTCGGCACGGCGGCGCTGGCGCATGGCGTCAATTGGATGACGCACAAGCTGCAGACCGCCAGTCTGGACCATGCGGTGTGGATCCATGAAGATTTCCGCGCTGATGAATGGCTGCTCTATGCCTGTGACAGCCCCTGGTCAGGCCATGCCCGCGGCTTCAATCGTGGCCAGATCTTCGCGCGCGATGGTCGCCTGGTCGCAAGCTGCGCGCAAGAAGGGCTGATCCGGTTGCGGGAGTAACGTGAGATAGGAGCTGCTTCCGCCTAGCGATAATATTTACCACAGCAATATCCCTGGGCATTAACGCGGAATTTAACGTCGGCGCAATAGCAGGGGCTATGGAGTACCCCGCAGACCTTATCGCGTTGATCGTGCGCCAATATCTCAACATGGTCGTCGTCTTTGGTATCCTTACCTGCCTTGAAATCATTTTCGTTCGTCGTGGCCAGCCAATTATCAGTCGGGCGCTCGGACTAAGTTTCTGGATGGTCGGCATTCCGTGCATGGCGCTATGCGCGTGGTCGCTTTCGGCATTATGGGCGGCGCTTGGCATCAAACCGTTGATCATCGTTGAGTTGGGCCCTGAATTGAGTTGGGCTGGCCCAGTATCGGCAATCGCTGCGCCATTGATCGGCGCACTGATTGGTGATTTCGTTGGCTATTGGTATCACCGCATCCAGCATCGCTGGCTCTGGCCGATCCATGCCGTTCATCACTCTATTCGCGATCTTTGTGCGGTGAATTCCTACCATCATGCCGGCGATGCAATCTTTACGACGTTGCTGGTGATGGTTCCTACGAGCCTGATCGTCGTCGATACCGGCCCAACCATCGCGGTTATGGCGCTGCTTTTGTGGATTCAGCCCGTCTTTCTTCACTCGCCGACCAGCTTCACTCTCGGTCAGATGCGCCACATCATTGCTGACAATCGCTATCATCGTATCCATCATTCACTTGAACCACAGCATTTTGACAAGAATTTCGGGATTCTGTTTTCATTTTGGGACCGGATGTTCGGGACGGCCTATGATCCACATGCGGATGAATGGCCTGCCGTCGGCCTGGCTGAGATAGACGAGCCCCGATCGCTGAAGCAATGGTTCGATCTGCCACTGCGGGTGACAACAACGCCAGCAACACCTGCTTGCGATTCGATACCGACCGCGCCGGTCGGCGTTCCTTGATCCTTGCTGCCGGTGGAATAACTGGGCGCCCAACTCAAGCGATCGCCCATTGCTGGTAAAGGCCCGTGATCCTCCACTTCGGTCGTGCCCTATTCCCCTTTGCTCACCAGATGGCTCGTCGATAACCGCCCGACGCTGCGATCGCGCTCTTCCACTCCCGGTTGGCTGGCTGAACCTCAGCTATCTATCGCATTCAGCCACGCGACGGCTTGCCGCGCGTATTGCTCAACAACCCGATCCCCGGGTTGGAGATGTGTAATGCGTATCTTGAAGATAATGGCCGCCGCCGGGCTGGCGCTGTCGGCATTGACCGTGGGAAGTACAGCGCAAGCCCATGATTATGATCATGGTCGCTATGGGCGTGATTACCGCGACCATCGCGA
>JAIERC010000462.1 GCA_019747165.1 Sphingomonas sp.
GATCGACCAGATCGTGGCTGCCCGCCTGGCTGAAACCCAGAATCACCTGGTTCCCCTTGCGTTCGGCATGAAAGCTCGCGCGGCGGCGACTATGCGGCGGGGACAGCAAGGGCATGCGGATTTGGGTCGTCAGCCCCTGAGCGGCCAGTGCCCCCGCGATCCGGTCAATAATGAACTGCGCATAGCTTTCCTCATCCAGATGCTGGAGCTGGCACCCGCCACAGCGCGGAAAATGCTGGCAGGGCGGCGTCTGGTGATGCGGACCGGGCACGACCTGGCCATCACTGGTCAGCGTATCGCCCGGTGCCGCGAGTGCCGCGTGGCGGCCATCAGCCGTTACCCCCTCGCCCCGCCCGGCGACGCGCACGATGATGTCTTGATCAGTCATACCCCTCCCCTGACGGCGCTGAGCGCAAAAGCAAGGTCATCGGCAATGAAAGCACCCGCGCAGCGGCGGGCGGCGGCGGCATGCAGCCAGACCCCGGCAGCGGCGGCATCGATCGGCGGCAAGCCCGACGCCAGCATTGCCACAATCGCACCAGCGAGTACATCGCCAGTGCCTGCCGTCGACAGCCAACTGCTCCCCGGTTCAGCGACGATTACGCGGCCCTTTGGGTCGGCAATGACGGTATCTGCACCCTTGAATACGACCACCGCGCCGCTGCACCGTGCCGCCTCCCTGGTCCGGTCGATCTTGCTGCCAGCGCCTTGGCCAAACAAAGCGGCGAATTCCCCGGCATGCGGCGTTAGGATCATCGGCACGCGACGGGCAGGAAGCTGATCAACGCTCACCAGATGCAGCGCATCGCCATCAATCAGCAGCTTGTGCGCTGTGGATAGCGCATCCGCCAGTTTTGCCCGGGCACCCTCGTCGCGCCCAAGCCCCGGCCCGATCACCAAAGCTCCGATCCGGGGTTCGGCCAGCGTTGTCGCACTGAGCGGCCGATGGACCAAAGCATGCGGCCCGCCGCCCTCTCCATCCAGCACAGTGACATAGCCGGCCCCGCTACGCAGGGCGGCAATGGCGGCAAGCAGTCCCGCTCCTGCCATCGCCCCGCCGATCACCGCGACCATCCCGCGCGAATATTTGTGCGCCTCTGGCGGCGGCGGGCCGAGCACTGGCGGGGCCAGAACCATTGTCGTTCTCGGCAGGTCCAGGCCAAGATCAACCACATCAATCGTCCCGCACAGACTGGCCGATGGCTGGAGCAGATGGCCGGGCTTCATTGCCCCAAGTGCGACGGTGCGATCAAAGGCTGGCACCGCGCCCAGCGCCGCCGCAATCGCAGGATCAATGGCCCGTGCCAGCCCGGTGCCGAACAGGCAATCGACCAGCACCGGCCCGGGCGCAGCGTCAGCCAATGCCTCAACCGGGCCATGCCAGGCGGCGCGCGCGCGGCTCGCCGCATCGGTACGCGGCGCTGCAATGGCGGCAACCCGCACCGATAGCCCCGCCTCGGCCAGCCGACACGCGACGACATAGCCGTCGCCACCGTTGTTGCCGGGTCCACAAATGACCAAAACGCGCCGACCGTTAGCTTGCTGTGCGACAATATCCGCGACCCCAGCCCCGGCCTGCGCCATCAGATCATCAACGCTGCGGCCCGCCGCGATCGCCTGATCCTCGGCCGCGCGCATTTCGGTCGCCGTGACGATCGGCAAACCGGCAGTCGGCGTCATGGTGCAGGTGGCGTCGGTCGGCCAATAGTCGCCGGCAAACGATAACGATCCCCGCCCAGCGCCACTTCAATCTGGTCTTTGCCCAACACTTTCACATGCGCCGCCTCCGCGCCGTCGGCAGCGATCACGCCGCGCCCGTCCGTCGTCACGCGGAAACGATGAAAACCACCATCGGGATGCCGAATCGTCAACAACAGTCCCTGATCATCCGTCTGACGCTCAACCGTGCAGGTCGCGGCAAAGACATCGCTCCCCCGCCGCGCGCAGACGATTCGCGCAGGATTGAGATCAACGATCGCTTTGGGCGCGGTGGTGCTGGTTGTCACCGGCGCAGAAATTGGCGTCGTCCCGTCGCAGCTGGCAAGCATCGGGACGGCTAGGCCGAAAAAGAACAGGCGACGGCGGATCATTGCTCGACGCTAGGCGGACTGAATAGCTTGAGCAATGCTCGACAGAACCGGTGCAATCACGCCAGCCCAGTGATCGACGCCGGCCGGGTGATCGATCAACTCATTGCGCAGTTCAATCGCAAAGCTGGCAATGCCATTTCCCTCGCCGTGGCGATTGAGCGTCATATTCAGATCGCGACCTGAATAGGGCTGATTATCGCCCGTCACGACCCCTGCCCCCTGGAACACGGCAATCGCCCGATGGGCGGCCCGTGTGTCGCGATTGTAGAGAATGCCAATTTCCCAGGGGCGCGGTGCACTGCCACTCTCCAGCGCAGGCGTGAAGCTGTGGATCGAAACGAGCAGGCTTGGCCGGTAACGGTCGATCATCGCGCCAAGCGTGCGATGATAGGGCGCATGGTAGCGCGCTATCCGATCAAACCGATCCGCGCCGACATTGCCGGGAATCGGGTGGCCATCGCTAATTTCGGGGACCAACCCGGCATGGTCGGGCGGTCGGTGGAAATCGATCACCAGCCGCGAGACCGTCGCCAGGATTGCTGGTGCGCCGAGTTGATCCGCCAGCGCGCGCGTTACCGCTGCTGCACCGATGTCGATGCCGATATGCTTGTCGAGCAAGGCGGCGGCAATCCCCAGATCGATGCCGGGCGGCACGGCATTGGAGGCATGGTCGCAGATCAGCAAGATCGGGCCATGGCCGGCGATGATTTCTGGCGTCATGGCACCGCGACCAGCAAGGGGTGGGTCTGGCGAAGGGTGGCGATGCGATCGCCACCCTTCGGCCCTGATAATGCCCGGGGGAAACGGGGATCATCCACGGACGCGGCGCACAAGGCGACGGACCCGCTCACCTCTCAACGCAGCAAGGATCGGGCCAAGCCCGGATTGCCGTTGATCCGGGTCAGCGCCTTGGCCGATAGTCCCAAAACGATACACAAAACTGTCACGCCAGTGCCGATTCAAGACACCACCAACCTGGTTGGGCCAGGTGAATCGCAGCGGCAGCAGCCTGGCGCGCCGCCACCGTTTCGAACAGGGCAAAACAGGTTGCCCCCGATCCCGACATTCGGGCGAGCATCACCGCTGGTTGTGCCTGCAACAACGCCACGACATCGCCAATCACCGGCGCCAGCGCACAGGCTGGCATCTCCAGGTCGTTCCGGCCAGCCATAGCGCGGGCAAGCAAATCGCCGGGGCCAATGCCGCCGCGATCCTCCCCATCCCAGGCCCGAAATACCGGCCCCGTTGAAACGGCAACACCGGGGTTCACCAGCAGCACCGGTGTGTCGACCAGCCCCGCCACGGGGTCCAGTTGTTCGCCCTTGCCAGTGCCAACCGCACTCCGCCCAAGCAGGCAGGCCGGCACGTCGGCGCCCAGCGCTTCGGCGATCGTGAATAGCGCCGGGTTGTCAGTCTCGATGCCAGTCAATCGCGCAAGCGCCCTTAAGGTCGCCGCTGCGTCTGCTGATCCGCCGCCAATGCCCGAAGCAACCGGCAGATGCTTGTCGAGCACAATGTCCAGCGGCCCCGGATCGCCAAATCGCGCCGAAAACAGCGATACCGCGCGCAGCACCAGATTATCGCCCTCACCCGCCAGGGCAGCGGCAAAAGGCCCCGTCACGCCAAAGCGGGCCTTATCGGCGCGGCGCAGGGTAATTGTGTCGCCATGCTGCAGAAAGGCAAACAGCGTCTCTAGCTCATGATAGCCATCCGGACGTTTGCGACGGACATGCAAGGCGAGGTTGATCTTGGCCGGCGCGCATTCGACAATCATGATGGGATCTCAGCGGGCGACAAGGCCGTTGGCAATTTTCTCAACGATCCGATCAGCATCGCTGTCTTTTGCAAGCAACGCCGCGGCGCGCCAGGCGTAACGGGCTTCATAGCGCCGCCCCGCCTTCCAATAAACGTCACCAAGATGCTCATTAATGGTGCTGTTGGCCGACTCCCCTTTTGCTGCCGTTTCAAGCAAGGGCAGAGCGCGCATTGTTTCACCCTGGAGGAAATAGGCCCAGGCTAACGAATCGAGGATCGACAGATCCTGTGGCCGCAGCATGCTGGCACGCTCCAGCAGCTTCGCCGCGACGCTCAGATCGCCGTCATGTTCGAGCAGTCCATAGCCAAGATAGTTGAGCGCAATCGGCTCATCAGGGGCAAGCGCCACGGCTTTTTCGAGCATGGTTTTGGCCTGGGGCCATTTCCCGGCGCGGTCCAATGCGCTGCCCAACTGCAAATACAGCACCCAATCCGCTGCTGCCACGTCGCGGTCAATCGCCCGCTGATAGGCACCAACCGCGGCCTCGGCACGGCCCGCCTCTGTCAACAAATCAGCATAACGACGAAAATCGCTAATCGTGGCACCCGGCGCGTCCGCAAGCGCGGCGGCAGCAGCCAGCGCCGCACCAGCATCACCGGACTTGTGGAGCAGCTCAACCCGCTCGGCCTCCGCGACCTGGTAAAAAGCACTGCCCGGCAGGATTCCAGCAAGGACGCTCAGTGCATATTCGGGCGCATTGTCCCGCGCCAAAGCACTGGCGAGCAGCAAGCGCACCCGATCATTGCCGGGGTCTAATCGCAGCGCGGCCCGCGCGATCACAATCAACAAGCGGGAGGCTTCACCATCGTTAAGATCGCTCGCCAGGCGGGTGAGGAGATAGGAAATACCCAGCGCCGTGCTGGCCGCACGCCCCGCGCCCAAATTATTCCGCACCGCCACCACAGAGGGGTCATTGCCAACAAGCAGGGATCGTGCCGCGTCAGGCTGGCCAGCTTTGGCAAATAATTGGGCGGCGGTAATGCGCAAATCGACCTGATTACCGTCGGCAAGCAACAGCACCGCGAGCAGATCATTAGCCTCGGTCGTCTTGCCAGCAGCTATCAGCATCAGGGCGCGGCTTTCCTGCGCATAGCGTCGGGCAATCGCGTTTGTCCCTGCGGCATCAAGCGCGGCCATAGCCATCTTGGGATTATCAATCGCTGCCCAGGCCCGGAACGACGGCACCAGGAAGCTCAATGCGCCCGTCTTTACCCGCTCAATCGCCGACTGTGTTGCGATCCCATCCCCGGCAAGGCCCGCTTCCGCGAGCGCGAGTATCGCCGAGTCGCCTGGGGCCATGTTTGCCCGTTCCAGCACTGCCCGTGCGCGGTTGAGCAAGGTGAAATCACCCGCCGAAACCGCAACGCGATAGGCGCGTATCGCAATCACTGCATCATTGGGTGCCTCCATCAACGCCACTGCATACCCATTTGCAGCCACACCCACCTTGCCATCAGAATCGGCAGCACGGGCGCGGAGATAGGCGGACAGAACCTGCGGATTGCTCTCCGCCAGCGCTGGCATTGGCGCGCCGATCATCAGCAGGCCAATGACAAGGTGCTTACATGTTCGGATAAGTAGGTCCTCCGCCGCCTTCAGGGACAACCCAATTGATATTCTGGGTCGGGTCCTTGATGTCACAGGTTTTGCAATGAACGCAATTCTGCGCGTTGATCACGAACTTGGGATCGCCCGTTTCCTCGCCCACCACCTCGTAAACACCGGCCGGGCAATAACGCTGGGCGGGCTCGTCATACATGGGCAAATTATAGGCAATCGGCACCGACGGGTCTTTGAGCTGGAGATGGACGGGCTGGTCCTCTTCATGATTGGTGTTCGACAAAAACACCGACGAAAGCCGATCGAAGCTGAAAACTCCATCGGGCTTCGGATAATCGATCTTGGGCACCAGGTCCTTTCGCCACATCTCTTCGTGATTGGCGTGATGGCCAAGCGTGAACGGCATTTTCACGCCCCAGCTTTCCAGCCACATCGTCGCCGTTGCCAGCGCGGCCCCCGCCAGCATCCCGAATTTCTCGATCAGCGGCAGCGCATTGCGCACCACCGACAATTCCTTGTGGACCCAGCTCTTTTCAAAGGCAGCGGGATAGGCCGTCAACTGATCACTGGTGCGCCCTTCGGCGATGGCAGCAAAGGCGGCTTCAGCGGCCATCATGCCTGATTTCATCGCCGTATGGCTGCCCTTGATGCGCGGCACGTTCAGGAAGCCTGCCGAGCAGCCGATCAGGGCGCCGCCGGGAAAGATCAGCCTGGGTATGGCTTGCAAGCCGCCATCGCTGATCGCCCGCGCGCCATAAGAAACCCGCTTGCCGCCCTTCAGAATCGCCGCAATCGACGGGTGAGTCTTCCAGCGCTGCATCTCCTGAAACGGCGACAGATGCGGATTGCTATAGCTCAGCCACGTGACCAGCCCCAAGGCAACCTGGCCATTGGCCTGATGATAAAGGAATG
>JAIERC010000382.1 GCA_019747165.1 Sphingomonas sp.
AGGCGGTGAGGCCAGCGAACAGCAGCACGCCAACCATGCTGATCACCAGCGAGAGCGGGCCCGACTGGAGGAACAGATTGACCAGGCTGGCCACGATCAGGCCAACCAGGCCCATGATCAGGAAGGTGCCGAATGCCGACAAATCCTTCTTGGTGGTGTAACCCCAAAGGCTGAGCCCAGCAAAACCAGCCGCGGTCGCAAAGAAAGCGCCCGCGATCGACGTGCCGGTATATTGCAGGAATATCGTCGAGAGCGAGAGGCCCATCGCGATTGCAAAGCCCCAGAACATCGCCTGCAGCGTGCCCATCGACATCCGGCCCTGGCCAAAGCTCATGCCGAAAACAAAACCGAGCGGGGCAAGCATGAAGACATATTTCAGCAGACCGGGGCCAGCAAAGACCTGAAGTGCCAAGCCGCTGGCGGCGAAGCCAAGCGCAACGATACCGGTGAGCAGGATGCCCGAGGTCATGTAATTATAGACCGACAGCATATAGGACCGCAGCCCGGCGTCATACGCAGCGCCACGGACGCCAGCGCCGCTTGCGAAAGCCGCAGCGTTCGGCCGAGGATCAGACCAATTAGCCATTTTAATCAAACTCCTTTGCCCGGCAAAAAGCCGGATGAGGCGAATATCGGCCCTGCCCCATCTTTTTTCAAGCGAAACCCGTTGTCTGATTTGTTGCTGGTCGGCACACCGCGTCCGATGCACCGTCTTTTCATTGGCCTGCGCCCGCCGCGTGAGATTCGTGCCGCCTTGATGTCGATCATGGGCGGCATCGCTGGCGCGCGTTGGCAAAGCGATGATCAGCTCCATCTGACCCTGCGCTATATCGGCGAAGTCGATCGGCAAATCGGCGAGGAAGTCGCGCTGGCGATGGCCCGCATCCGTGCTCAGCCGCTCGCGGTGGCGCTGTGCGGCGTCGGTCGGTTTGAAAAACAGGGCCGGACCGATGCAATCTGGGCCGGTGTCGCCCCCGGTGATGCGCTGCAGCGATTACATCATAAAATCGATCATGCGCTGGTCGCGATCGGGCTGCCAGCCGAGGCGCGCGCCTATCTGCCGCATATCACACTGGCGCGGCTGCCCCGCAGCCTGGGCGTGGAGCAAGAGATTGATGGCTTTATCGCCGCCCATGCCGCGTTCAGCAGTGCGCCCTTTGCCTTTACCCATATCACCCTGTTCGAAAGCCAGCTGACGCGCGATGGCGCGCGCTATGACGTGGTCGATCGCTGGCCAATCATCGGCTGACGGCGCGGTCGCGACCTGGCGATGACACGAATAACGCTTCCGCTTGGCGGCCACGCTCTGCTAGCCCCAGCGCTGTCGCGTATTTTTTGGGGGATTATCATGGCAGAAGCGCAACCGGGCACCGAGCATCACGCCCCGCGTTATGCCTGGTATGTCCTGGCCATCCTGTTTGCCGTTTATGTGCTGAACTTCGTCGATCGCCAGATTATTTCGATCCTGGCCGAAGACATCAAACGCGATCTGGGCCTGCGCGACGAGGATCTGGGCTTTCTCTACGGCACCGCCTTTGGCGTGTTTTATGCGCTGTTCGGCATCCCGCTTGGGCGGCTGGCGGATAACTGGCACCGGGTAAAGCTGCTGACCTTTGGTCTGACATTATGGTCAGCGATGACGGTGGTGTCTGGCTTTTCGCGCAGCGGCGGAATGTTGGCCGGGGCGCGGGTTGGCGTTGGCATTGGCGAGGCGACGGCGGGGCCATCGGCCTATTCGCTGATTTCTGATTGGTTCCCCCGGCAGCTGCGCGCCACCGCGCTCGCGATCTATTCCGCCGGGCTTTATGTTGGCGGCGGCATTTCGCTGGGGATTGGGGGGTTGATCGTTTCCCGCTGGAATCATGCCTATCCGGAAGGTGGCCCGTTGGGGCTGGTCGGCTGGCAGGCGGCGTTCATGATCGTCGGGCTGCCCGGCCTTTTGCTGGCATTGGTCATCGCCACATTACGCGAACCGATCCGCGGCCAGTCAGAAGGGCTGCCGCCGCCGGTGCCGCACCCTGCACCATTCCGCGCTTTTTTTGCCGATCTGGTCACCATTGTACCGCCGCTGACACTGATCGGCGCAGCGCAGGGCGGCGTTCGTTCGCTGATCAACAATGTCATCGGGCTGGCGATCGTGACTGGCATCGTCACCGGGCTGATCATGATTGGCGAGCCCGCCCCGCAATGGATTGCGGTGGGCATCGGTGCCTATGCCGTATTTTCCTGGGCGAGCGCGCTGCGCCGCCGCGATCCGCCGACCTTTGCGCTGATCATCGCCAACCCGGCCTTTCTCTGTGTGGTCGTCGCCTATGGCCTGAACGCTTTTCTGAGCTATTCGGTGACCTTCTGGGCGCCACCCTATGCCATCCGGGTGCTGGGTCAGGCTCCCGGCACGGCGGGCTTCATCATCGGCGGGATGGGCGCAATGTCTGGATTTCTGGGCGTTACCGTCGGCGGAATCATTGCCGATCGATTGCGTCGCCGGAACCCGGCCGGGCGATTGCTGGTGGTGATTTTTGGTGCGGCCGTGCCGTGGATGGCCATTTTGACCGCCTTCACCACCACCAACGTCACCCTGTTCTATGTCATGCTGTTTCCCGCGCAGGCGCTGGCAAGCTGCGCGCTGGGGGCAGCAGCGGCGACCACTCAGGATCTGGTGCTGCCGCGCATGCGCGGGACCGCGACAGCCACCTTCCTGATCGGGACCACCCTGTTGGGGTTGGCGATGGGCCCCTATCTTGCCGGGCGAATTTCCACCCTGTCGGGCAGCCTGTCGATCGGCGTGATCTCGTTGCTGTGCACGGTGCCGATTACGGTGACGGCGGCGATCTTTGCATATCGCTTGGTCCCCAAGGCTGAAATGCACAGAGAAGCACGTGCGCGGGACGCTGGTGAACCTATTTGAGGGCATTGCTGACAGGAGTTTAACCAACCGCGCAACAAGGAGCGGCTTCCCAATTTGTTTGGAGCCGTGATTCATGTTTTCCGCCGAACTCGTCATTAAATCGTCCGACAATCGTCGCAGCCCCCGCAACGACGTCGACATGCCAGGGCGGATCACGACGGAAGGCAGTTGGCGATCAATCTGCCGGGTTGCGGATCTTTCCAAACACGGCGCGCGCCTGTCGACCTTCTCAGAATTGGCGCGCGGCACCGTCATCTGGCTGAATCTGGCCGGCCAACCCGCGCGCAAGGCCGAAGTGGTCTGGTCGGACGAGTATAACGCTGCGTGTCAATTCTATCAGCCGCTCGACGACCATGCCGTTATCGCCCTGGTCGGGCGATACGGGTTCAAGGTGGAACCCGATCGCCCGATTGAGGATATGATCATGGTCGCCTGACGCCGGCGATCAATTGGCCGCGAATACGCCGCAAGCGATTCGCGCGCCGCTTTTGCCCGACGGATCGGTCATCATATCATCTGCGGATGCGTGGATAACCATTGCCGCGCCATCGGCATCGAGCAGCCCGGCAAGCGTGCCGCCGGGCACAGTGACGCCGATGGTGCCACGGCCATCCGCTCCAATGACAAGATTGGGGAGATCGCCTTCATGCGGGCCGGCCGGGTTCATGGAACCATGCTGCGTGCCTCCCGGATTCCAATGGCCACCGGCGGTCATGAAATCGGGGCCTTCGCAGCGCCCTGTGGTGTGGATATGTGCGCCATGGGTGCCGACGGGCAGCGCCATCGCCTCTATCGTAATGCGCAGCCCACCGGTCGCTTCGCGGGCAGTTGCCCGGCCGACATCGGTGCCATCGGCCAGCTTCAACGGTGCAACAGCAATCCGCCCGGATGGTTCCTGCTTGCCCATGCCCTTGGTATAAGAAGCGCAGCTGCCGATGCAGACCAGCGCGCCTGCTGCACATGCCACAATTGCTAAACGCATCGCCTGTTCTCCTGCCAAATTCCCCGAACAGCCTAGCCTGCCATCAGCCCGCCCGCCATGGCTTTGGGGATGCCCCGTCGATTTTCGCGGCCCAAGTCACCGCTTTGGGCGTAACTGGCGCATGGCAGATGCATTCAGCGATCGTATCCCCTATCACGCCCCCGCAAGACGCCCACGGCACGAAAAGCCGTCCGGGGAAACACAAGACATTACACTTGGGTCCTTGCTCCTTCTTGACCCCTGTTGCCCGCCTGCCCCATAGCGTTGCCATGGAAGCCGCCACTGCTATCGAAGAAATGTCGTTTGAGGACGCCCTGAAAGAGTTGGAGCGCATCGTCGCCCGGCTTGAAAGCGGGGATGAGCCGCTCGATAATTCCATCGCCTTGTATGAGCGCGGCAGCCAGCTCCGCCAGCGTTGTGCCGACCGGCTGGATGCGGCACAGGCCCGGATCGAAGCAATCAAGCTCGACAGCGATGGGCGACCGGTCGGCACCACTTCCTTTGCGGCGAGCTGATATCATCATGGCGGACGCCTCGTTGTCGCTAAAGGCGGCGCTTTCGGAAATCTCGACCGAGATTGACGACCGATTCGATTTGTTGCTGGCGATCCCTGACGATCCCCGGGCCGATCTTTACCGAGCGATGCGGCATGCCGCGATCGGCGGCGGCAAAAGGTTGCGGCCCTTGTTGGTGTTTGCGACGGCGCGGCTGTTTGGCGTTGATCGCGACTGCGCCGGGCGCGCAGCGCTCGCGATTGAATGCATCCATGTCTATTCGCTGATCCATGACGATCTGCCGGCGATGGACGATGACGATCTTCGCCGTGGCAAACCCACCGTCCATAAAATGTACAGCGAAGCGACTGCCATTTTGGCGGGCGATTGCCTGCACGCCCTGGCATTTGAAATTCTCGCCGATCCTGCGACGCATGGCGATCCGTTCGTGCGCGCCGAACTGGTGCTTGATCTGGCACGGGCGGCCGGGCCTGCCGGGATGGCCGGTGGGCAGATGATGGACATTGAAGCTGAAAAGGCGAGCTTTGACTTGCCGACCATTACCCGGCTGCAAGCGATGAAGACCGGGGCGCTGATCGCCAGCGCGGTTGAGGCCGGGGCGATTCTGGGCAAGGCATCGCCCGAGGCGCGGACTGGCCTGCGTGGGTATGCCCGCGCCATCGGCCTCGCCTTCCAGATCGCCGATGATCTGCTCGATTATGAGGGCGAAGAAGAAAAAATGGGCAAGCGCGTCCATAAGGATCAGGACGCGGGCAAGGAAACCTTTCTCAGCCTGCTGGGCGTTGACCGGGCGCGCGAACAAGCGCGGATGCTGGTTGATCAGGCCGTGCAGCATCTGCACAATTATGGCCCCGAGGCTGATCTGCTGCGCGAAATTGCGCGCTACACGCTTGAGCGTGATCGGTGACGATCCGAACCGGGGTCTATCCCGGCACCTTTGATCCGGTCACCTTGGGCCATATGGACATCATCCGGCGCGGCGCGAAGCTGGTCGACCGGCTGGTGATCGGCGTGACGACCAACCCCAGCAAGAACGCGATGTTCACGGTCGACGAACGCATGGCGATGATGAAGCGCGAAGTCGCTGATGTCGAAGGGGAAATCCATGTCGTCGGCTTTGATTCGCTGCTGATGGATTTTGCCGAACGCGAAGGCGCAGGGATGATCCTGCGTGGCTTACGCGGCGGCGGCGATTTCGAATATGAATTCCAGATGGTCGGCATGAACCAGCAGCTCAACAACCGCATCGAAACCGTCTTTCTGATGGCCGATGTCGCGTTGCAGCCGATCGCCAGCCGCTGGGTCAAGGAAATCGCGATGTTTGGCGGCGACATCCACAAATTCGTCCCGCCCGGCGTCAATGCCGATGTCATCGCGCGCGTGGAACAAATCGGCCGCAAGGGTAGCTGATCAGGGTCGCGCCCGGCGGGTCGCAACGTTCAGTTTGGCGCAATCCGCGATTTGCTCTAAGCGCGGCTGAAATCGCTTTTGTGCGGGGATGTGATGCGTTTTTTTGCCAGCCTGTTTGTTGCCTGCAGCGCCCTGTTCGGGTGCCTGATCACGATGCCCGCCACCGCCCAGGTCATCAAAGTGGACATCCCCGGCCGCGCGCCCGTGCCGGACATTAACGACAAGGAAAATCTGCTCTATCTGGACCTGTCGACCGGCGGCCGGGTGATCATCTGGCTGCGCCCCGATGTCGCCCCCAAGACGGTGGAGCGGATCAAGCTGCTGACCCGCGAGCATTTTTACGACGGTCTGCTGTTTCACCGCGTGATTGACGGTTTCATGGCGCAGACCGGCGACCCCAAGGGCGATGGCACCGGGGGATCGGCGCTCCCCGATTTGAAGGCCGAATTTAATTACCTGCCGCATGTGCGCGGTGCCGTGTCCGCCGCGCGCGCGCAATCGGACGACAGCGCCAACAGCCAGTTCTTCATCGTCTTCCAGCCGACGCTGAAGCTCGACAAGAAATACACCG
>JAIERC010000331.1 GCA_019747165.1 Sphingomonas sp.
CGATGGTTTGGCGCGCTGCGTCAATTGCTCTGGTGGTGCGATCAACCAGGCCATCGATTGCACCGGACATTTCGGCTGTAACGGTTTCGAGCCGTGCGCCCGCTGTCTCGCTGGTTGTTTCCATCCGGGCGATATGGGAGGCGAGTTTTTGGGCAGCCATGCCGGCAACCGCATTGGCTTCGCGGCCGCGTTCGGCCAGCGCAACCATTTGGCCGTCCAGCGCGGCCACGTGATCGCTGGCCATCTGCGTGGTTGCTTCCAGCGTCTTCGTCAAACCAACTGTTTCGCCATGCGCTTTCGGTAACGCAGCCAGCAGGGTGGATAGATTGCTCTGCGCCGTACTGATCGCGTCGGCCAGGCGTCGCGCCTGATCATCGGCGGTGGCGATTTCGTGGCCCATGCCATTGCTGATCGCGACCAGGCGTTCGCTTGCCCCGTCGCCCATGATCATCAGCTCGTTGGTTTGCTTCGCCAGCGTCTGGCGGTTGGCATCGAGCTGGCGAGAGACGATCGCAAGCGTGCGTTCGAGCGCCGCTGCTTCGGCGCGCATCTGCCGGGCGGTTGCGCCGAACCGTTGCGCTTCTGCCGTGCTGGATCGCATCGCCAGCAGCCATAAAATCCCGATCAATGCCGGGGGCATGCACAGCGCCGCGACGAATTGCACAAGCTCAAGCGGGCCAATGCCAATTTCCAGCCGGGACCAACTGAGCCAGATCATGCCGCCAAACCACGCCGCGCTCGCAATCAGGGCGATCGCAGGGATGACGATCGCCCAGGCGCTGCGCTTCGGCGGCGAAGGAGCAAGCTCTTCATCCAGAAGCGTTATTTCGGGTTGGGTTTCCGCTTGGGGGGCTGACAGCAACAGCTCATCAACCGCCGCTGGTTCCGCCAGGTCCGGCATGAGGTCGATGATCCGCGAACTTCTGCTCATGCGACGGGTTTACCATGATTTCTGGAGGAACAAAGCGAATAGCATAACCTTGTGTTAACGGGTCGAGTTGTAAATCCGCCCAATGGCATATGATCCCGGTGCAATTGATGCGACGTTGGCGGCAGCAGTGGGCGATGAGCCCGCCCTGATCGCTGAATTGCGTGAAGCCTTTATCGATAGCGCCCACCGCGCGGTGAAAGCGATGGAAGGCGCCGTTGCGCCCAGTGAATGGCGCGATGCGGCGCTTCGGCTGAAGGGGCTTGCTGCGAGTTTCGGGGCCGTTCGCCTGCTGGCGATTGCGACGGAGGCAAGCGAAAGCCTGCCGCATGCGCCGCAGATGCTCCAGCGCGTCCGTCGCGCGGTCGAACGGATTTAAATCATTCGTCCAAGGGGCGATCGTCACGCCCTTTGCCAAGCAGCTATTGAGGCCGTAAGCGCCTGCCATGCTTGCAGGGCTGATATTCGCAACCGATGACGCTCATGATCGTCCAGACATGCTCGCCGCGACGCTGCCGTTCGGCGGTGGGACACTGATCGAGTTCCAGGCCCGATTGCTGGTGACAGCCGGAGCGGGGCAATTGATCATCGTAGTCACTCGGCTGACCCCCGAATTGGTCGGTGCCGTCAATCGAATGAAGCGGCGCGGGATTAGTGTGGATATCGTGCGCACGGCCCGAGAGGCCGAGGAAAAGCTGCACCCGCTCGCCCGAATATTAGTGATCGCTGATGGGCTCGTCACCACGGATAGCGTGATCTCCTTGTTGAGCGGCGAGGGTAGCGACACCCTGCTGGTATCCGCTGATGCTGATGCGCTGCCGGGGTTGGAGCGCGTCGGGGCCGATGCAATCTGGGCGGGGCTGGCGCGTGTCGAAGCGCAGCGGATCGCCGATGTCGCGGCCTTGCCCAAGGATTATGATTTCGAATCAACCCTTTTGCGGGTCACGGCGCAGGCCGGAGCTGATCATCTGCTGTTGCCAGGTGGCGCGGCCCGGGACGGCCATGGCATCGAACGCGATTCTGTCCGGCTGCGCGCGCGCAATGAGGAAGTCGTTAGCGCCTTTGTGTCCAACCGCGTGTCCTGGGTTGATCGCTTTGTAATCGCGCCGGTGGCCCGGCTGGCCCTTCCTTGGCTGATTGGTCGGGCGGTGCCTGGGCTGGTGGTTGGTGGCGGTTCTGCAGGGGTGATGGCCCTGGGGCTTGGGCTGATGGCCTGGGGCTGGCCGATCATTGGCCTGCCACTGGTGACGACATCGATTGCCGGTTTGGCAACGGGCGCGGTTTTGTCGTGGATGCGCGATGCGGAAAGCGAAGCGCTCATGCAGCGGGGCGCTATTGCCGGAGGATCGGCGGTATCAGTGCTGTTGCTCGGCCAGACGATCAGCCGTGCAGAGGGAACCGCCACGGGTCTGACGATTGCGGTGGCCTTTGTGGTTCTTGCAGCATTGCTCGAACGCAGCACCAACGATCGCCAGCGGCGGCGGTGGTGGGGCAGTCCAGCCGCCTATCCCTTAATTTTACTGCCCTTTGTCGCAATGGGCTATTCGTTGCTCGGCCTCTGGGCCGGCGCAAGTTACGCAGCCGTGTCACTTGCCGCCGTTATTGAGCGGTTGAGAGAAAAGCCTTAGCTTGAATTTAACGCTGTATCCTTACGTCTGGGACCATGTCGATCGACCCATCGCACGTGAACGATGGCACTGCTTATGGTGCCAGCCAGCTGCTTGCCCGCGGCGCGGCCGATGATGTCTGTGCCGATCGGCGCGTCATGGCCGCAATCGATGATTTTTTTGTCGCAGAAACGGCACGGCTTGATGACCGCGTGCGCGGTGGATTGGCCGAAGCTTTAGCCAGGCTGATTAGCGCCATCGAAAGTGAATTGCGCCAATATGCCGCCCGGCTGCTAATCGGACGCAGCGAGCCAGAGCTGGCCGAGCAGCTAGTGAACGATCCGCTGATGGTCCAGGCTACGCTTCGCCAGGCGGGTCTGCTGCAGGACGGTGAGTTAATGCGCGAGCTGCTGGCGCGTGTTCGCCAGGAAGTTTTGGGGGAGGCCTTGTCCCCGACCGCGCCAGATGATCCGGACCGACCGAGTTTGGTTGCGCGGCTGGTCGGCAGTCCAGATGGCGTTGTGGCAACCGCAGCGACCGGCTTGCTGGCGGCGGATGCCCGGCGGCGGGCTGCGATCGACACGGGTGGTGCCCCCCGCAGCGATTTGCCGGCCGAATTGCACCATCGCCTGGTGTGGTGGTCGGCAGCAGCGTTGCGTAGCCTGTTCCCGTCACCGCCAGTGCCAGCGCTCGACCGCGCCTTGACCGAGGCCGCGCTGCGCAGCCTGGCCGCGCATGATGAAGGGGATCGTCTGGAGGCTGTTGCCGTCCGGCTGGCCGCTGCAATTGGCGCTCAACCCCATGAATTGCCTGATTTGTTGGTCGAGTCCCTTGGCGATCGACGCGTAGCGCTTTTTATTGCGTTGCTCGCGCAGGCGCTTGGATTCAGCTATGATGTTGCCCGTGACATTGTGCTCGATCCCATTGCTGATCGGCTCTGGTTGGCGCTGCGCGCAGCAGCGCTTGATCGTGCGGCGATTGCTGCCATCGGGCTCGCGCTGTGTGAAGCGGATCCGTGCCGCGATGTGGAAGCGTTCGCTGACCAGATTGACGCGATCATGGCGGTCAACCCTGATGCCGCGCGGCAAGCACTGTCGACCCTGAGCTTGCATCCCGATTTCCGCCAGGCGTTAATGACGTTGATCAAGGCGCAACGGGCGTGAATGTGATCGATCCTAGCTTGCCGCCGGTGTATGGCTTGGTGAACGCAGCCGGGCGTCTGATCGAGGCCGATGCCCGGTTGCATGAGCTTAACGCCCGGGCGGGCGGTGAGATTGGTGCGCCGCTTGCCGTGCCTCAGCTGGCAACCCTAGTTCGGCTGGTGCAGCGGCTGCGGATATTGGTGTCGCGCGGCATCGTCGCGGCCGATGGTGATGACGATGTTGAAATGTGGGTGCGCGCCGAGCCCGCGGGCGATGGCGGCGTCCGACTGGCGATCACAGGATGGAAACTGCGCCAGCCCTGGCAGCCAACCACAGAAAATGGTGTGCGGGAGCGTGACTTTGTCCGCAGCGCCGCCAACTGGTTATGGGAAACGGATTCGGCGCTGCGGCTGACTTTTCTGTCAGCAGATGCGGGCGTTCGACATGGCTTTGATGCGCCGCCATTGCTGGGGCAACCGCTGACCCGGCTGTTCATCTTGGCCGAAGATTCCAGCGGCGTTTTTCCAATTCTGGGCGCGCTTGCGATGCGGCAGCGTTTCGCTGAGCAGCCAGCCAAAATCCGCGCGACCGGTCGTCCGGTGCTGCTGTCTGCCGCTCCCCGGCTTGATATCGAGGGCAATTTTGCGGGCTTTGCCGGGGCAACGCAAATGATGGAGACGGCGCAGCCGCTTGCGCCGATTGTACCCCAGACTGCCGAACTTGGCTTGCCCGCCGCCTTCAGCACCCGGCTCGACAAGGCGTTGCGCGCACCACTTGGCCGGATCATTGCCAATGCCGACAGCATCAACGCCCAATCGGAAGGCCCGCTGCGTCAGGATTATGCTGATTATGCTGCCGACATCGCAACCGCAGGGCGGCATTTGCTGGGGCTGGTCGATGATCTCGTCGATCTCCAAGCGATCGAACGGCCCGATTTTGTTGTAGCCGCAGAACCGATCGATATGGCCGATGTCGCGCGGCGTGCCGCTGGCTTGCTTAGCGTTCGCGCAGCCGCCGTTAAAGTTCGGATTGACCGGCCAAGCATTCAGGAGAGCCTTCCTGCCACAGGCGAATTCCGCCGCGCGCTGCAAGTACTGGTCAATTTGATCGGTAACGCCGTGCGCTATTCGCCGGATGATGGCATGGTGTGGATCCGTGCCGAACGTGATGGCGATTTCGCCGCCGTGGTCGTTGCCGATCAGGGCAAGGGCATCGCCATCGAAGATCAGGCGCGCATTTTCGAAAAATTTGAGCGCATCGACGCGACTGAACCTGGCGGCAGTGGGCTGGGGCTCTATATCGCCCGGCGTCTGGCGCGCGCGATGGGCGGCGACGTGACCGTCGATAGCGCCCCAGGTCAGGGCGCACGGTTTGTTTTTACTTTGCCCTTCCGGGTCATCTGAGCCGCCCCGCTCCCGCGAGGCGGCCTGATGAACGGATAAGGACTTATCGCGCTGTTAGCGGCGGGTAGTCGCGCTGCGTTGGCCCGGTATAGAGCTGGCGCGGACGGCCGATCTTTTGCTCTGGATCGGCAATCATTTCGTTCCACTGAGCGACCCAGCCAACCGTTCGCGCAAGCGCGAACAAAGCCGTGAACATCGTCGTCGGGAAGCCGATCGCCGACAGGATGACGCCCGAATAGAAATCGACGTTGGGGAACAGCTTCTTTTCGATGAAATAGGGATCGTTGAGTGCCATTTCCTCGAGCTGAAGCGCGACGTCGAAGATCGGATCGGTCACGCCCAATGCCCCCAGCACTTCGCGCACAGTCTGCTGCATCACCGTCGCGCGCGGATCGTAATTTTTGTACACGCGGTGACCGAAGCCCATCAGGCGGAACGGATCATTCTTGTCCTTGGCGCGCGCGATATAGTGCGGGATCCGGTCTGGTGTGCCAATCTCGCGCAGCATGTTGAGGGCTGCTTCATTGGCGCCGCCATGTGCGGGGCCCCAGAGACACGCGATGCCCGCCGCGATGCACGCAAACGGATTGGCGCCCGATGACCCTGCCAGGCGAACCGTCGATGTTGAGGCGTTTTGTTCATGGTCAGCATGCAGGATGAAAATACGGTCGAGTGCCTTTTCGACGACCGGATTGACCTCATATTCCTCGGCCGGCACGCCGAACGTCATGCGCAGGAAATTGCCGGTGTAGGACAGCGAGTTCTTTGGATAGACGAAAGGCTGGCCGACCGAATATTTATAGGCCGCCGCTGCAATCGTCGGCATCTTTGCGATCAGCCGGTGGCTGGCAACCATCCGCTGATAGGGATCGGTGATGTCGGTTGAATCGTGATAAAAGGCGCTGAGCGCGCCAACAACGCCGCACATGATCGCCATCGGGTGCGCATCGCGGCGGAAACCCCGATAGAAGGTCATCAGCTGTTCGTGCAGCATCGTGTGGCGTGAGATTGTATAGGTGAACTTGTTCAGCTCATCGCTGCTCGGCAATTCGCCGTTGAGCAGCAGATAGGACACTTCCATGAAGCTTGATTGTTCAGCGAGCTGGCCGATCGGATAGCCGCGGTGGAGCAAAACGCCTTCATCGCCGTCGATATAGGTCAGCCCGGATTCGCAGCTCGCCGTTGAGGTAAAGCCGGGGTCGAAGGTGAATTTGCCGGTTTGCGCATAGAGCTTGCGGATATCGATAACCTGGGGACCGACGCTGCCAGAGACCACCTTATAGTCGTTTTCGGCGCCATCGATGATCAGCTTTGCGGTGTCAGTCATAGGTCCCTCTT
>JAIERC010000482.1 GCA_019747165.1 Sphingomonas sp.
GGCGTCACGCCGGACGCGAGCAATGTTGCTTTCAGGCTGGCGATATCGGCGGCATCAATCAACGGATGATCAACGGTTGGCACCGGATCCTGCCAGATCAGCTCTTCGGCAGGCACCAACTTGCCGAGATAGCGGTTGATCGGGCCCATGTCGCGGTGCGTCAGCTTGTACCACGCCCGGGCAAAGGCATCGGCGAATTCAGCCGGATTCTGATGGAACCGGCGCGAGATTTTCTCATAGGCAGGGTCCATCCGCATCGCCATGTCGGCCGTGGTCATCATCGGGGCGTGACGGCGCGCGGGATCATGCGCATCCGGCACGGTGCCTTGCGCTTCCGGGTTTTTCGGGGTCCATTGCTGGGCACCGGCCGGGCTCTTGGTGAGTTCCCATTCATAACCGAACAGCGTGTCGAAATAGCTGTTGTCCCAGGCGATCGGCGTAGCCGTCCATGCGCCTTCGATGCCGCTGGTGATCGTGTCGACGCCCTTGCCGCTGCCCATGCTGTTCTTCCAGCCCAGCCCCATTTCTTCAATCGACGCACCTTCCGGCTCAGGGCCGACAAACTGGCCAGGATCGCCAGCGCCATGCGCCTTGCCAAAGGTGTGGCCGCCAGCGACCAGCGCGACGGTTTCTTCGTCGTTCATGGCCATGCGTGCAAAGGTTTCGCGAATGTCACGACCTGAGCCAACCGGATCGGGGGTGCCGTTCGGGCCTTCGGGATTGACGTAGATCAGGCCCATCTGCACCGCGCCGAGCGGATTGGCGAGCTCGCGATCTCCGCTATAGCGCTGATCTTCCAGCCATTTGCCTTCGGGGCCCCAGTAGATATCTTCCTCGGGCTCCCAGACATCGGCGCGGCCACCAGCAAAGCCGAACGACTTCAGGCCCATAGAATCAAGCGCGACATTGCCGGCCAAAATCATCAGATCCGCCCAGCTGAGCTTGCGACCATATTTCTGCTTGATCGGCCAAAGCAGACGGCGCGCCTTGTCCAGATTGCCATTGTCCGGCCAGCTATTGAGCGGGGCAAAGCGCTGCGTGCCCGAACCCGCGCCGCCGCGCCCATCGGCGATGCGATAGGTGCCGGCGCTGTGCCAGGCCATGCGGATGAAGAAGGGGCCATAATGGCCATAATCGGCTGGCCACCAGGGCTGCGAATCGGTCATCAGCGCGTGCAGATCAGCGACGACAGCGTCGAGATCGAGGGTCTTGAATTCCTCTGCATAGTTAAAGTCTTCACCCATCGGATCGGACTTGGACGAATGCTGGTGCAGCATGCCAAGATGGAGCTGATTCGGCCACCAATCGCGATTTGTCATGCCTGAGATTATTGCGCGGTCATGGCCGCTGTGCATCACCGGGCACTTGGTTTCGTCGTTCATATGCTCTCCATTTTTTTATCGGGCAGGGGCGAAGCTTAACGTTCCGGAACGGCTATACCCCGGACCCTAAACAGAGCGAAACGATCAGTTCTTATATCAGTGATCGATTTTACTCGTCACTTGGGGGGGCGGTTATTCGTCGTCGGTGGCCGACGCCTGGGGATCAAGGCCAAGCGCAGGTAAATCTGCTGCCGCCGCAGCGAGTTCCGCATTGGCCACGATCTGGCGATAGGCCGCATCAAGCTTGCGTACGCCCGCATCGGCCGCCGATTCTTCGCGAACATTGACAAGGAAAAAGTCGCTAGCGCCCAACGTGAAGCGGCGGCTTTCTGCCTCGGCCATGGTGGTCGCACGGTCATGTTCTGCCTCGGCCAGTGTCCGCAACCGTTCGGTCGCTTTGACATCAATGGCCAAGCCATCGATCGCGACGATGATTTGTTCTTCGGTTTGTTGGCGCCGCCGACGAATCGCGTCGATTTCAGCCGTCGTCTGGTCGATTCGGCCCTTTGCAGCGCGGCGTTGCAGCGGCAGCGTGAAGCTTAGCCCCACTTTTGTCTCGGTGCCCGCGCGCGACCGCCCGCCTTCGCCGAGCGGGCCGATATCCTGGGCAACTTCCGCCTTTAGATCCAGTCGGGGCAGCAAAGCGTTGCGATCAAGTTCGAGTCGATTGGTCGCCTGAGCCATTCGTAGGTCGATCTGGCGCAGATCAGGGCGTGCATCCAGCATGGCCCGTGGATCGCCATTTGATCGTGGGATGGCCGGAAAACTTGTCGGCAAGCGCGTCGTCGGCGGCACCAGCGGCGCGCCATCGGCGTCGCGCAGGAAGAAAGAAAGCGCGTTGGCCGCCTGGGCCAAATCTTGCTCTGCGCGCGCGACCAGTGTTTCCCGGCGCAGGATATTCTGTTCATTTTCCGTCAGGAGGATCGTCGGCCGTGCGCCGAGCTGCACCTGGCGTTGAAACCCCGCCTGGCGTGCCTGGGCAAGTTTGAGCAGATCCCGGTACACCGTCAGCCTGAGGCCGGACGCAACCCAAAGATTATAGGCGCCAATCGCGCGGCGCTGTACGCCGATTGCCGTCAGCAGCCGGTCTGCCTCGGCGATATCGACATCAATGCGAGCGTTGCCGCGCGTAAAGCGGCGATCATCGATCAGGCGATCGCGCATCAGTGACAGGACCGCGCCAATCTTGAGCTCCCCGAAATTATTGGTGAAGCGTTCGTCCTCATAGATTGGGAAGCGACCGGTTGAGACCCGGTAACCGCCATAGAGGCTGCCGCCCCAGTTTTCGATCGGGCGCGTAATCGTTCCGCCCGCGATCTGGCCATCGTAAAAGCCTGTCAGCCGGGATTCGGCCTCTGCCTTGACGACGGTATCGAACGCGCCCTCGGCGCTCAGCACCTTGCCCTCGGCTTGGCGGACCTTGGCGATTGCCTCCAGAATCTGGGGGGCGTGGCGGCGTGACGAGCGCAGCACCTCGGCCAGCGTTAGCGGCGTATCCTTTGCCGGGGCCGGGCGCGATGCGACCGGTTCGGCAGGCTGCACGAGGTTTTGGGCCGTCGCGGCGTCCGGGATAGCGGCTGATGCGATGGCCCAGGCGGCCACAACCAAGCAACTACGCATCTGGTTTCTTGTCCTTAGGCGGGGTCGGCGCTGCCTTGGGGTCAGCAGGCGGTTGGAACTGCAGTGGGAAGTCATTCAGTTGACGCCAAAGTTCGAAACCGGCGGGCACGGTATCCATCAACACCCAGCCACGCACCTTAGCCCCCAACCGGACATAGGGTTCGCGCGGCCAAGGCGCGCGATCGGGTGCCGGCTCGACGAGGATGCGAAACAGGCCGTTGTCAGACGCTGACAGATCAATTGCCCGAACCCGTCCGTCGAACATGCCCTGCGCAATCGATGGCCAGCCGCTGAACTGGATCGCGGGCCAGCCTTCGAACGCCAGCCGCACGCGGCGACCCGGCGACACTAAAGGTACATCGCGGCCATCGACATAAAGTTCGACGACCCGGACCGATTCTTCGGGCGCAAAGGTGGCCAGTACATCGCCTTGCTTGACCATCGTTGCAGTATCACCGGCATTGATCCGCATGATCCGGCCATCACGGGGCGCGCGCACGATCTGCGCTGATTGGCGACTGAGATCGACATCGACCTTGTTGATTGCCGCGCGGCTTTGCGCGATCTTGGCGCGGTAATCGGCGACCTTGATCTGCGCCGATTCATAGTCCCGTCGCGCTGCGAGCCCTTCACGGAACAGTGATCCCGTGCGGTTGACATCGAGCATCGCCGTTTGCGCGGCGAGTTCAGCGGCCTGGATCTCAGCTAGCTTCTGCGCCCGTTCGGCCCGGAGCCGATCAAGCAGCAGCGGATCATTATCCACAATTTGCGCGATCGGATCGCCGCGCTTGACGACGCTGCCATCGGTAACGTGCCAGCGCAAAATGCGTCCGGCGACCAGCGCAGTCACATTTTGCACCCGGTCGCGGGGGTCAAGCGCCGTGACGCTGCCGGTGCCGGGGGCCGTTTGGACCCAGGGGATATATATCAGGCCGGCAATTGAAGCGGTGATGGCAACAGCCAGCATGATTGCGACCGCCCGCAAGACAAGCGGCGTCTTGAGCTTGCCCAGCGTTTTGAAACGGCTGAGCTGTTCAACGTGCGTTTGCATTGGCTTCCTCAAGTTTGTCGGCATGGCGAAGCGCGTTGAAGATCGCGCGATCGCTTTCAATCCATTGCCGGTCCCGACCAAGCCAGAGATGGCCATCAAGCCGGGGCGGGTTATTGCGATTGGTGAAATAGATCACCGTTGTCGGCAGCGTGCCAAGCGCATCGAACAGCCGACTAAGTTCGTCTGCCGGCACCATATCGAACAGCGGCGACATGACCAGAATCTTCGGGCGTGAAAGCAACGCCCCGGCCAGCTTCAGCCGCATCATCTCTGGGAGCGAGAGCGGCCAGCCGGTTGACGCAAGGATAGTATCGAGTCCCAGCGGCAATGTGCCGATCCGACGATCGATACCGACCAGTTTCAGCGCGTTCATCATCGAACTTGCCTCATCATCGGGCGCACATAGCTCCAAATAGTCGCGAATCGAGCATTCCACGATGGTCGGACGATCAAGCACGATCACGTCGCTGCGCAGGCGGTAGGGATCAAGCGCGTTGATGTCGGCCCCACCCAGCGTGACAAAGCCTTTTTCCGGCGTGCGGTGGCGTTTCAACAGGAGCGCAAAGGCGCGCTGCGTATCGGGATCAGCCGCAGCGACCAGCCGGGCGCGATACGGAATGGTACAATCGATCAGGATATCGTCGATCTGCACCTTGGCAAAGGCCAGGTCACCCGCCGCATCATGTGGCTCAGTCACCCGTCCCGGCGATTCCTGGGGAATATCATAAAGCAGGCCAAGTTCTTCGACGGCCGTGACCAGATCATAAAAGACATCCAGATAGGGGCCAAGCTGGGCAACGCCGTAAAAGATACTCGATAGGATCAGCTCGGCAGCGACCAATTGGCCGATCGACAATTGCCCCTGAATGACCAGCCAGCCGCCAAGCGCCAGCAAACCGGCGCTCGCCACCGCATACAGCACCAGATAGGCGACGTTTTGGCTGAAGCTGTAATTGAAATGGCGGCGATAGGCGGCGATGTACCGCGCCGTCATCGCTTCAGATTTGTCGATCGCATAATCGATATGGCGGCCCGATTTGTAAAAGCCGTTCGATGCGCCGACGCTCTCCAGCCAATGCGCGGTATCATATTTGGCATGGCTCAGCGCGACGGCAGATGTCATCGCCCCGCGCGACCAGATCCGCCAGATGCCCCAGGCGATCAGGATGAAAAGCAGGTTAAAGCCCAGGAAGAACGGGTGGTAGAACGACGTGACGACAAACCCCACCGCCGATTGCAGCAGGATGGTGAACAGCCCAATCAGCAGCGAGGGCACTGATTTTTGCAGGTTCATCACTTCGAAATAGCGATTGAACAGATCGCCTTTGCGATCGTCGCTGAAAAAGGGGTTGCGCGAATGCACCGCGCGCAGCGTGATCTCGGCGACCAGCTGCGCGAAGATGCGCTGGCGGAACACCTCCATCAAATGCACGCGGAATGCGCTGAGCATCGCTGACAGCATCAGCAGCGCGAACAAGATGCCGGCCAGGGTGAAAAGGGGCGCGGCCAGCGCCGTGTTGGCGACGCTGTTGATCAGCATCTGCACCGAAATAGGTGTGGCGAGCGACAACAGGCTGATGCCGATGCCATAGACGATCGCCAGACTGAAAAAGGCGCGGTCTGGGCCCAATATTGGAGCTGCCCAGCGAATGACATCGCGCATTCTGACGCTTTTTGGGGCCTCGCCCGCCATGTTCTGCTCCCGACTGGTAACGTGTGTTGGTAAGGGGGCCTAAATACAGCGACCTTCAATAGGATCAACGCAGCAAAACAATTCAAATCAATTCCAATTTCCTATCGGCTGGATCGATCGCTCGACCTCACTGACGATAGCTGCCAACCGTTGATAGGCCGGCGCGCGCCCCGCACTCCGTCGCCAGGCCAGGGCCACCTCGCGGTATATCGCGCGACCGCGGATCGGGCGGACGCGAACATCGTCCTCATCGCGAATTTCTGACCGGATGTAGAGCGAGGGCAGCAGGGCCAGTCCCATCCCCATCCCAGCCATCTGTCGGATCGCGTCCAGGCTGGTCCCTTCATAGTCGCGCATCACTTCAGCGCCGACGGCAATGCTGAGCGACAGTATCTGTTCGGTCATTTTATATTGCGGGGAAAGTGTCAGCAGCCCGCGGTTGGCGAGCGCCGCCGGATCGATCATAGGCTCTGCTGCGAGAGGGTCGTCGGCCGCCATGGCGATCAGCATGTCTTCGCGGAATAATCGCTGGACGGTGAATTCATGGCCGACAACCGGTAACTGCAGCAGCACGGCATCATGGGTGCCGCTGGACAAATCGCGGAGCAACTCGTCGGGCGATCCTTCGCGGACATGCAGCCGCAAATCGCGGTGATCGCGGTGCAGCCGTGCCACGACATGCGGC
>JAIERC010000137.1 GCA_019747165.1 Sphingomonas sp.
GCTCTGGCGGTGGCCCTGTTGTGTTGATCGATATCGATCCGCAAGGGTCGCTTTCTGATTGGTGGAACGAGCGGGAGAGCGAATTTCCTGCTTTTGCGCAAACCACCGTTGCGCGGCTTGCTGCTGATCTTGAAGTGTTGCGCCAACAGGGTTTTCGCCTGGCGATGATCGATACGCCGCCAGCCATCACCATGGCGATCCAGAGCGTCATCGCGGTAGCCGAACTGATTGTCATTCCGACCCGCCCGTCGCCGCATGATCTCCGTGCGGTCGGCGCGACGGTTGATCTGTGTGATCGCGCCGGCAAGCCGCTGATCTTCGTAGTCAATGGCGCGACACCAAAGGCCAAGATCACCAGTGAAGCGGCCGTCGCGTTATCGCAGCACGGCACGGTTGCACCGATAACGGTGCACCACCGCACTGATTTTGCAGCGTCGATGATTGATGGTCGCACGGTCATGGAAGTGGATCCGGGTGGCCGGTCGGCTGCCGAAATCGAACAGCTGTGGAACTATATCGCCGACCGGCTCGAAAAGAATTTTCGCCGGACGGTGTTTAGCGCGCCGCAGGGCCAGGGTAACTTGGCGGCGAGCCGCCAGATGGGCGGCTTTGGCCGCCGGGTTGTGAGCTGAGGTGGCGGCGATGATGGGTCAACCCAAACCTTTTGCCTCGCTGTCGTCAGCGCTGCTTGCGCGCAAGGGCCAGGCAAAGCCGGCGATGCGGCCACAGGGATTTTCTGGCTTCGGGGCTGTTTCGGAAGCGATCGATGATCTCGGCTGGAACGATATGGGCCATAATGACAGCCAGCCAGGTCCAGCGCCAGTTGAACCGATGCCGCTGCCGCCGGTGTTGCGCCAGCGTGAAGCCTTGAGCGTCGAGATGGCAACTGCCGCACCTGAACCAATGCCGTCAGCACCTGGAGCGGCGGCGTCAGTCCATCAGAACGATCCGCGTCCGGTCCGCCGTTCCAAGTCGAAGCGCGGTGGTGGCGGCAACGATGCAGCCAGCAATCGCGCAAAGGCTGCATTTACGCTGCGCTTGAATGCTGATCGCCATTTGCGGCTCAGGCTGGCGAGTGCGCTGCATCATCGGTCTGCCCAGCAGCTGGTGACTGAAGCGCTTGATGATTTCTTGAAGACGCTGCCCGAGGTGGAAGCGATGGCCAGTCGGCTGTCGCCTGGGGCGGACGTTGATGTGGTTGATGGGGGCTAATGCGATGACGAGCAAAACACTTGTGACGCTGGGGCTTTCTGCCCTGATCATGGGCGGTGCCGCGATGGGTACGGCCATCACCACCGGCAGCATGGCGATTGCCAATGCCCCGAATGCAGCCGGGCTGAAACAGGCGGCCAGCGACGCGGCCAAGGCGCAACGGGCGCTTGGTAAAGGCGATCTCCGTGCAGCGATCGGCTATGCCGAACGCGCCGTGAAATTCAGCCCACAGGACGCCAGCTATCGCGCACTCCTGGGCAACAGCTATTTGAAGGCGGGTCGCTTCGCCTCCGCGCGGGATGCCTTTACCGATTCGCTGGCTTTGTCGCCCGCGGATGCAGCGACGGCCCTCAGCCTGGCGCTTGCGCAAACGGCAACGGGTGACTGGGTATCGGCGCGCAAGACGCTTGAGGATCATGCGGAGATGATCCCGGTTGCTGATCGGGGGCTGGCGCTCGCGCTGGCTGGTGATCCGGGCACGGCGGTTGATCTGTTGACTGCAGCAGCGCGCGCCGCATCGTCAGACGCCAAGACTCGCCAAAATCTTGCCCTGTCATTGGCGCTTGCCGGTCGCTGGGCGGAAGCCAAGACGGTCGCGCAACTCGATGTCGCCGCCGATGAGGTTGATCAGCGGTTGCGCGAATGGGCGAGCTTTGCTCATCCAAAGACCGCTTCCGATCAGGTCGCGAGCCTGCTCGGCGTGCGCGCTGTGGAAGATCAGGGGCAGCCAATGGCGCTCGCGCTCAACGCAACGGTTGCTGCCCAGCCGCAAATGGCGAGCGCAATTGATGCCTATATGCCAGGCAAACCGGGTGAACCTGTTCCAGCCCCGGCTGTCGCCGAACTTGCCGCTGCGGCCGAGACACAGGCTGAGCCCGAACCGATGCCAGCGGTGGCAGTTGAGGTGGCATCGTCGCGCCCGACCATCGTGTTTGGCGAACGACGTCCGGTCGTGCAGGCGCTTCCGGCCAATTATCGGCCCTATGGCGCAGGGCGGCAGGCCATGGCTTCCGTAGCTCCCGCGCCAAAAGTCGTGTCAGCGCCGAAATTGGCAATGGCGAACAGCCCTGCAAAGGGCGGCTATTTCGTGCAGATCGGTGCCTTTGCCAATGTTGCCGTGGCGCAGGATGGCTGGGCTCGCGCCACACGCCGCTATGCCGAATTCGCCGGACAGACGCCGTCTGGCATGGCCATCAAGACCGCAGCGGGTAGCTTTTACCGGCTGTCGGTTGGCGGCTTTACCCGTGAGGCTGCCCATGCCCTGTGCACTGGATACCAGGCCAAGGGGGGCAATTGCTTCGTTCGGGTAAGTGCTGGCGATCAAGTCGCCCGCTGGGTTCAAAAGCCGATGCAGCTGGCTTCGCGCTGATTACAGCAGCCGCGTCCCGCCCTTGAAAAGCTGCACGGCCTTGCCCTGAACCGGCAGGCCGTCAAATGGCGTGTTACCGGCACGACCGACCAGTGTTTCGGTGCCGATCTGCCACGGCGTTTCGCTATCGATCACCACGAGATCGGCCGGCATGCCGGGCGCGAGCATGCCCGCGTGAATGCCGAGCAGCCGTGCTGGATTGACTGCGAGCAGCGCAAATAACCGTTCCAGCGAGATATAGTCATCGCGCACCAGGCCAAGGCCAAGCGCGAGGAGCGTTTCGGCCCCCGCCATGCCTGGCGCGGAATCGGCGAAGGGCAGGCGCTTTTCCTCGGGGCCACGGGGATCATGGCCCGATGCAAGCACGTCAATCGTGCCATCGGCAAGTGCTGCGAGCGCCGCTTGGCGGTCGATTTCCGCCCGCAATGGCGGGGAGAGATGCGCAAAACTGCGGAAATCGGTCATCGCGATGTCGGAGAGCAGCAAATGCGCAGGCGTGATCCCGCAGGTAACCGCCACGCCGCGCGCCTTGGCGGCGCGGACCAGCGCAAAGCCCGCTGTTGTGGTCACCTGGCGGAGATGCAGTCGCGCGCCGGTTTCTTCGGCAAGCATCAGATCACGCGCGATGGCCAGCGCTTCTGCAATGGCCGGCGCGGCGCTCAACCCCAATCGGGTTGCCGTTTCGCCCTCGGTCGCGACAGCCCCTGCGGCCAATCCGCCGTCTTCGGCATGGGCAATGACGGCCAAGCCAAGATCATGCGCGTAAAGCAGGACTTTGCGCATGACGGCGGCATCAGCGATCCAACCGCGCCCAGTGCCGACGGCACGGGCACCGGCGGCCTGATTAATCGCCATTTCGGCGAGATCCTGCCCAGCCAGTGCCTTGGTAGCTGCGGCAATCGGGTGAATCCACAGATCCGGCCGACCAATCAATGCCGATCGCTGGACGATGCCGGGATCGTCAAGCACTGGCGATTGATCGGGCATCAGGCCGATGCGGACGATCCCGCCAGCATGACAGGCCGCCAGATCGACGGCAAACACGCCCAAATCGATGATGGCGGGCGCCAGAATCTTGCCGCGCAGATCAATCGTCTCGACGTCGGCTGGCACATCGATCGTGCCGATGGCGGCAATCGTGCCATCGTGCACCAGCAGCGCGCCGGGCCGGGTTTCGCCGGCCAGGACGAGCCGCGCATTGGTGAAGGCGAGGGGGGTCATGCCCAGCCCTCAATCCCGCGCGCGCGGCGGGTGAGCACGTCGAGACACGCCATCCGCACCGCTACGCCCATTTCAACCTGTTCGGTAATTGCTGATCGTTCCGGGTGATCGGCGACGCTAGAGCTGATCTCAACCCCGCGGTTCATCGGTCCCGGGTGCATCACCAACGCATCGGGCTTGGCGCGGCGCAGCCTTTCAGTGTTGAGGCCATAGCGCAGATGAAATTCGCGCGTGGAAGGGATGAAGCCGCCGTCCATGCGTTCATTCTGCAAGCGCAGCATCATCACCACATCAGCGCCCTCAAGCGCCGCATCGAAATCAGTGAACGGCGTTACCCCCATGCGGTCAATTGCCGCCGGCATCAGTGTGGATGGGGCGACGACCCGCACTTCAGCAGCAAGCGCCGTCAGCGCGAGGATATTGGAGCGCGCGACCCGGCTGTGCATCACATCGCCGCAAATCACCACGCGCTGCCCGGCAATGCTGCCGCGCCGCCGCCGGATCGTCAGGGCATCGAGCAGCGCTTGAGTGGGATGTTCGTGCCGTCCATCGCCGGCATTGAGCACTGGGCAATCGACTTTGCTGGCAATGAGTTTCACCGCGCCAGAGCTTTGATGGCGGATCACCAGCATATCGGCGCGCATGGCATTGAGGGTAACCGCCGTGTCGATCAGCGTTTCGCCCTTTTTCACGCTGGATTGGGCGGCGTGCATGTTGACGACATCGGCACCCATCCGCTTGCCGGCGATTTCGAATGACAGCAATGTCCGCGTGCTGTTCTCGAAAAAGGCGTTGATCAGCGTGAGACCCTCAAGTCGCTTTTCGCTCTTCGCGCGGCGACGGTTCACCTCGACCCATTGTTCGGCCTCGTCGAGCAAAAAGGTGATCTCATGTGGCTGGAGGCCGTCGATACCGGTCAAGTCCCGGTGCGGGAAAACAGCGCGTCCCGAGATCAGGGATGCGGGGCGATGATCGACAGGTTGCATTAAAGCGGCTGCGTAGCGGGGCTGTGGACGGCGCGCAAGTAATCGATCAGGGGAGCGCCAACTGCAGCATCAGGCCGGATTGAAATCACCCTGGTCGTCCATCACGTGCAACACGCCGTCCGCGATGGCGAAATAGGCACCACGCAGGATCAGTCGACCATCGGCCTCTCGCGGCGGAATGAAGGGGAAGCTGCGCAAATTGGCAAGGCTGACGCGTACCGTTTCGAGCTCAAGCGCATGGACCGCTGCCAAACCGGTGCCATGATCGGCGATGATGCGATCGCGCGCTTCGTCGAGTAGATCGACCCAGTGTGCGATAAAACCGCCATCGCCGGGCGCGCGCCCTTCAAAGCTGCGCGACAAAGCCGCGCTGACCCCGCCGCACGACCCATGCCCAAGCACCACGATCTGGCGCACCTCAAGCTGGGTGACGGCGAATTCGACAGCAGCGGAGACGCCGTGCCGCGCTGAATCTGCTTCGAAAGGCGGTACTAGATTGGCGACATTGCGAACGACGAAAATTTCGCCGGGCGAGGTGTTGAAGACCTGGGCCGGGTCAACTCGGCTGTCCGAACAGGAGATGACCATAACGGCGGGGCGCTGGCCGTCGGTCAGTTCCGCCCAGCGTGCACGTTCGCGAGGCCAATCGCTGCTGCGGAACCGGTGATAGCCGTCCACGAGTTTTTTGAAATCGGGCATAGATGCGGCTTGTGCAAGCAAGCGCCGGGGCTGGCAAGCTGTGTGAAGCGGCGCTATGTGCAGCCGATGACCGAATTGTTACCGCTCGCCACAGACACTGCCCGGCCTGAGCGCCAGCGCAAACCCGATTGGATAAGGGTCAAGGCGCCGACTGGCGCTGCATTTGCTGAAACAAAGGCGCTGATGCGTCGGCTGAATCTGGCCACGGTGTGTGAAGAAGCGGCCTGCCCCAATATCGGCGAGTGCTGGACCAAGAAGCACGCAACCGTGATGATCCTGGGCGACACCTGCACCCGCGCCTGCGCGTTCTGCAATGTGAAGACGGGCATGCCACGTGCGGTTGACGCGCTAGAACCGCAACACACCGCCGATGCCGCTGCCGAGCTGGGGCTCGACCATATCGTCATCACCTCGGTCGATCGCGACGATCTGCCCGATGGCGGCGCGAGCCAGTTTGTTAAGGTCATCCAGGCGCTGCGTCGGACCACGCCGAACACGACGATCGAAATCCTCACACCCGATTTCAGGAACAAGGCGCAAGCTGCTGTAGAATCGATCGTTGAGGCGGGTCCGGATGTGTATAACCACAATCTGGAAACGGTCCCCCGGCTTTACCCGACCATTCGGCCGGGCGCTCGCTATTATGCCTCGCTACGCCTGCTGGAGAGCGTGAAACGCCATAATCCGTCAATCTTCACCAAATCGGGCGTCATGCTTGGCCTGGGCGAAGAACGGCTCGAAGTGCATCAGGTGATGGACGATATGCGCTCCGCCGATATCGATTTTCTGACGATGGGCCAATATCTTCAGCCAACCCCGCGCCATGCCAAGGTGATGGACTTCGTGACGCCGGCCGCGTTCGATGCCTTTGCGGCCATTGCCCGGGCCAAGGGCTTTTTGTTGGTCGCCAGTTCACCGCTGACGCGATCAAGCTATCATGCCGGGGATGATTTCGCCCGCCTGCGGGCAGCGCGAGAGGCCCAGATCGCGCGCGCCTGATGCCCCGTCACACCGAAACCCGCCGTTTGCCCTATAGCCCCGAACA
>JAIERC010000378.1 GCA_019747165.1 Sphingomonas sp.
GGCTTCAATTGGCGGGCGCGATGCTCTAGGGACCGGGCATGGCCGACCCCTTTTATATCACCACCGCGATTAATTATCCCAATGGGCGGCCGCATTTCGGCCATGCCTATGAGGCGATCGCTGCCGACACGATTGCGCGCTTTCACCGCATGGCCGGGCGCGACGTTCGCTTCCAGACCGGTACAGACGAACATGGCCTGAAAATGGTGCAAACCGCGCGCGACCGCGGTATCGAGACGCGCGCCCTCGCTGACGAAATGTCGGGCTATTTCCAGGAAATGGCGGCCAAGCTCAACATCAGCGTTGATCGCTTCATCCGCACCACTGACCCTGACCATTATGCCGCTAGCCAGGCGCTTTGGCAGGCGATGGCCGATTCAGACGATCTCTATCTCGATCGGTATGAAGGCTGGTATTCGGTTCGCGATGAGGCGTTTTACGACGAGAAGGAGCTGGTCGAGGGGGAAGGGGGCGTAAAGCTCTCGCCGCAGGGCACCCCGGTTGACTGGACGGCAGAGGAAACCTGGTTTTTCCGGCTGTCAAAATATCAGCAGCCATTGCTCGACCATTATGCTGCCAATCCAGACTTCATCCGCCCCGAGAGCCGACGCAACGAGGTGCTGCGCTTCGTCGAAGGCGGCCTTTCCGATCTTTCGGTATCGCGCACCAGCTTTGACTGGGGCGTCCCGGTGCCGGGCAGCCCGGGGCATGTGATGTATGTCTGGGTCGATGCGCTGACCAATTACCTTACCGGGATCGGCTATCCGGCAATGGACGGCGACCTGGCGCATTATTGGCCCGCCGACCTGCATCTGATCGGCAAGGATATTGTGCGTTTCCACGCCGTGTACTGGCCCGCCTTTCTGATGTCGGCAAAGGTTGCCCTGCCCAAAGCGGTGTTCGGGCACGGCTTTGTGCTGGCCCGCGATGGCAGCAAGATGTCCAAGTCCGCTGGCAATGTCGCTGATCCGCTGGCGCTGGCGGAGGCGTTTGGGGTTGATGCGCTGCGCTATTTCCTGCTGCGCGACATCAGCTTCGGGCAGGATGGGAGCTATTCAGCGGAAGCCATTGTATTACGGGCAAATGCTGATCTCGCGAACAGCTTTGGCAACCTTGCCCAGCGGACATTGTCGCAGATCTTCAAGAACTGCGACGCCTATCTCCCTGCCATTCATGGCCACACCGCCGCCGACACGGCGCTGTTCGACTTGGTCGACAAGACCGTGCGGGACAGCATGCCGAGCGCCTATGACGACCTCGCCTTGTCGCAAGCGACCGAGGCCTGGGTGCAGGCCGTGTTCGCTTGCAATGCCTATATCGATGAACAGGCCCCGTGGAAGCTGCGCAAGACCGACGCCGAGCGGATGGAGACGGTGCTGGCGACGCTCTATATCTGCATCGCGCAGCTGGCCGTCGCGATCAGCCCGGTCATCCCGGCGAGCGCAGCCAAGTTGCTCGACGCGATGGGCATCGATGAAACGCTGCGGACGCCCGAAGCGATCGGCTCCCACTGGTATTCACCGCTCGCTGAAGGCGGGTTCAAGCTCGATCAGCCAGTGCCGCTATTTCCCAGGCTGGAGCTGCCGGCGGAGGACGCTGAATGAGCTTTATCGATAGTCATTGTCACTTGAATTACAAGGGCTTGGCTGAACAACAGCAGGATGTGCTGGAACGCGCGCGCGCCGCGGGGGTCAGCACGATGCTGACCATCTCGACGCGCGAGAGCGAATGGGATGACGTGATCGGCATCGCCGAGCGCGAGACGGATATTTGGGCGACCGTTGGCATCCATCCGCATGAGGCAGACAGCCACGCGCATATCGATACCGCCAAGCTGGTTGAGCGCGCGCAGCATCCCCGCGTAGTGGGCATCGGTGAAAGCGGGCTCGATTATTATTATGACCATAGCGACCGGGCGCGCCAGCAAACCAGCTTCCGGGCGCATATCGCGGCCGCGCGGGAAACTGGGCTGCCGATCATCGTCCACACCCGCGATGCCGAGGAGGATACCGCCGCGATCCTGCGCGAGGAAATGGAGAAGGGCGCCTATCCCGGCGTGATCCATTGTTTCACCGCCAGTGGCGCCTTTGCCGATATCGCGCTTGAGCTTGGCTTCTACATTTCGATTTCAGGGATCGTCACCTTCAAGAACGCGCGGGATTTGCAGGAAACCGCCGCGCGACTGCCGATCGATCGGCTGTTGATTGAGACTGATTCCCCCTTTCTCGCCCCTATCCCGCATCGCGGCAAAACCGGCGAACCTGCCTTTGTTGCTGATACAGCACGCTTTTTAGCCAATTTGCGCGGCATTGACGTCATGACGTTAGCGGGGGCGACATCGGCCAATTTTCACCGATTATTTACCAAAACTGCCGCATGAAGGTCCGCATCCTTGGCAGCGGCACATCTTCCGGCGTGCCAAGGATCGGCAATGACTGGGGCAATTGTGACCCCAGCGAACCGCGAAACCGCCGAACTCGGGCCTCAATCATGGTCGAGACCGCGTCCACGCGTATTCTGGTTGATACCAGCCCCGACATGCGCGAACAGTTGCTTGCCGCTGGGGTGGGGACGGTCGATGCGGTGATCTGGACGCATGACCATGCCGACCACACCCATGGCATCGATGATTTGCGCCAGCTATTTCATGCCCGCGGCACGCCCGTCCGTGGGCTCGCTCGTCCCGCCACCATGGACGTCCTGACGGATCGGTTCGGCTATAGCTTTACGGGCGCCCCAGGCTATCCAGCGACCATTTCAGCGGAAACCCTGCCCGACCATATCGTGATTGGGGATATTGCCGTCAGCGTGGTTGATCAGCCACATGGCACCATCACCAGTGCGGGCTTGCGGTTTGAGGCAGATGGAATCGCCATTGGCTATGCGACCGATTTCCATATCGTGACCCCGGCCATGGCCGATTTGTATCGCGGCCTCGATATTTGGGTCGTCGATGCGCTGCGCCGCGCGCCGCATCCTACCCATCCGCACTTGGCCTATACACTCGCTCAGATTGAGGCGTTGAAACCAGCCAAGGCCGCGCTGATTCACATGGACCAGACGCTGGATTATGCTCAGCTTTGCGCAGAGCTGCCTGACGGCGTGGTGCCGGGGCATGACGGGCTGGAGCTTGGCCAATGAATGGTGACACCGGCTTTTCAGCAGTGATGCTCGCGCTGATGCTGCTTTTGCCGCTGTCCGCGCTGGTGGCACGGCGATTACCGATCAGTGCCACCCTGAAAATGGCCGCCGGCTGGCTGGCGATTTTCGCGCTGGCGTTGGTGGCAGTCACCGCGTTCCAGCGCAGCGGGTTCCGCGCGACGGATATCACCGCTGCACTGGGCCTGAGCGATCAGGTGGTGACGGGCGACAGCATTCGGATTCCCCGCGGCCCTGACGGGCATTTCTGGACGACCGTTTCGATTAATGGCTACCGGCAACGCATGCTGATCGACACCGGCGCCACGACCACGGCGATCTCTGGGGAAACCGCACGAGCGGCGGGCATTCTGGTCGACGACAATTTCGACATGCTCGTCGATACGGGCAATGGCACGATCATCGCGCATCGGGCGACGGCCGCGTCGATCGCGATCGGGCCGATCAAGGCGCGCGATCTTGCCCTAACGGTTGCACCGAGCTTTGGCGACGGCATGATCGGCATGAACTTTCTGTCAAACCTCAAAAGCTGGCGCGTGGAGGGGAATGAGATGGTTTTGGAGCCCTATCCCACCACTTCTTCTATTTAACATAATGTATATTATCGGATCGATAAAGCCGATCAAGGCGAAAGGGCCCTCTCATGGTTGATCGGTTGGTAACCATCATGGCCCGTCTCCGCGATCCGATTGGTGGATGCAGCTGGGACTTGGCGCAGGACTTCGCCTCAATCGCGCCGTACACGATTGAAGAAGCGCATGAGGTCGCTGACGCGATCGAGCGCAGTGACATGGCTGATCTCAAGGACGAACTCGGCGATCTGCTGCTCCAGGTCATTTTTCATAGCCGCATGGCTGAAGAAGCTGGCCATTTCGCTCTGGACGATGTTGTCACCGCGATTTGCGACAAGATGGAACGCCGGCACCCGCATATCTTCGGCGAAGCAGTCGGCGATCCGGAGGCCTCCCCTCCTCGCCCATGGGAACAAATCAAGGCCGAGGAGCGCGCCGCCAAAGCGGCATCGGGCGCGCTTGATGGTGTTGCGCTCGGCCTCCCTGCGCTGATGCGCGCTGAAAAACTGCAGAAACGCGCCGCGCGCACGGGTTTCGACTGGCCCGATGCCAGCGGCCCGCGCGCCAAGGTCGTCGAGGAACTGGCCGAGGTCGATGCCGCCACCAGCCCCGACCATCAGGCCGAAGAGGTCGGCGATCTGCTGTTTGCCGTCGTCAACTGGGCGCGCCATCTTGGCATCGATGCTGAAGCCGCCTTGCGTCGGGGAAACGCCAAATTCGAACGTCGATTCAAGGCGATGGAAGCCAAAGCTGGATTAGGTTTTGAGGCGATGACGCTCGCCGACAAGGAAGCGTTATGGCAATCGATCAAGAATTGCGCTGATTGAACCGTTCAAAATCGCGTTGCGCTAATCGCACATCATATATCGCCTGATCGCCATCGACGGTGGCGTTCAGCACTTCACCATGCGCATAAAGCCAGGCCGCACCGGCCCCATCGCCAGCGCCAAGCACAATGGCATAGCGGCGATGCCCCTCGGTCAGCCGTGCAGCAACCTGGGTGAGCAGGTCTGTCACCCCTTCCCCGCCCAGCGCTGAAATCAGCATCACATCGTCCCGTCGCGCCGCATCGCCGATCGCATCCGCGCGCTGAGTCTCATCCAGCAGATCAAGTTTGTTCCACGCCTCAAACCGCGGCGTCGTCTCGGCGACACCGATCTCGCGGAGCACTTTTTCCACATCAGCGCACTGCGCGGCGCTGTCGGGATGGGCGATATCCCGGACGTGGATCAGCAAATCGGCCGACACCACCTCCTCAAGCGTCGCCTTGAACGCCGCGACCAATTGGGTCGGCAAATCGGACACGAAACCAACCGTGTCGGACAAGATCGCCTTGTCGATCCCGGGCAGGGAAATCTGCCGAAGGGTGGGATCAAGCGTGGCAAACAGCAAATCTTCCGCCATGACGTCAGAACCGGTTACCCTATTGAAAAGCGTCGATTTTCCGGCGTTGGTATAGCCAACCAGCGCGATCACTGGCCAGGGCGCGCGCTGGCGCCGGTCACGGTGCAGCCCGCGCGTCCGCGTCACCGCCTCCAGCTCGCGTTTCAACCGCGCCATCCGGTCGCGGATCAGCCGTCGATCGGCTTCGATCTGGGTTTCGCCGGGGCCACCCAAAAAGCCAAAGCCACCGCGTTGGCGCTCAAGATGGGTCCAGCTGCGCACCAGCCGGCCGGCCTGGTAATCGAGATGGGCCAGCTCAACCTGCAATCGTCCTTCGGCCGTCGCGGCGCGTTCGCCGAAGATTTCCAGGATCAGGCCAGTCCGATCAATGACCTTGGCATCCAGCGCCTTTTCCAGATTGCGCTGCTGTACGGGAGTGAGCGCGGCATCGAACACGACCAAACCCGCCTCTTCCATGCGGACGGTGGCGGCAATTGCCTCGATCTGGCCGCTGCCGATCAGCGTCGCCGGTTTAGGCTGGCGAACGCGCACGGCGATCCTGTCGGCCACGACCAACCCGATCGCGGCCGCCAGCCCTGCCGTTTCGGCAAGGCGGGCATCGCTGTCACGCGGGTTGAGGCCCTGTTCGGGCAGCACGATAATGGCGCGGGCACCGCGGGCGAAATCATCCCGGTCCCGCTCGAAACCGCTACTCAATCGTCGATCGAATCGGTTGATTCTTCGGCCAGGTTCAGCGGGTGGGCGGGCTGGATGGTCGACACTGCATGTTTATAGACAAGCTGCGCCATGCCGTCGCGCTGCAGCAACATGCAGAACAGGTCGAAAGCGGCGATATGGCCCTGCAGCATGACCCCATTCACCAGAAACATCGTCACCGGATCGCCCGATTTGCGTACCGCATTCAGGAAGATTTCCTGGAGCAAGGGCTGCTTCTTCTGCGCTTCGCCGACCGCATCAAGGATGCTCTCCACGTCGACAGGGCCCGAGGGCATGATCGTCGAAATAGCGTGCTTGTAGATCAGCTGTGATTGGCCATCGCGGCGCAGCAGCACCGAAAAATTGTCAAACCAGGTCACGATGCCTTGCAGCTTGACGCCTTTGACGAGGAACATGGTGACCGGCGCTTTGGATCGGCGCAGGGCGTTGAGGAACAGGTCTTGAAGTGAGGTTTGTTTGTCGGCCATGGTTGGCGTCCTTGTTATTGGCGGAGTATTCCCCGCGATGCGCCGTTTCCCAGCGTCGGATTGAGCGCATAAAGGCGCGCCCCTATGATTTAGGTATCGAACCGTTGCGCGTCCAGAGCGCAAAACAGGGCTTAGTCGTCGCGCGTGTCCGTTATCCCCAGCAGCTTCAATTTGCGGTGCAGCGCTGATCTTTCCATGCCGATGAATGTCGCAGTGCGCGAGATATTCCCGGAAAACCGGCGGATTTGAACCCGCAGATATTCACGCTC
>JAIERC010000278.1 GCA_019747165.1 Sphingomonas sp.
TCGACGAAGTGACGATTCACGATCCCGCCGCTGCGGCGGCGATGACCGAGCCCCGCCTGCACAGGATCGTGCTGGCACTGGTCGATCGCGAGCAGGGCGCGGTCGAGCTTGCTCGCCAGGCCGACATGTCGCTGAGCCTGATTGGCCATCATCTTCGGCGGCTGATCGCGTTTGGGCTGATCGTCGAGACGCGCCGCGTCCCGCGTGCTGGCCGCGCTGTCGCCCGATATCGCGCGGTGGCGCGCAGTTACTTCGTGCCCGTCGAGCTTAGCCCCAGACTGACCGGCGACCGCCTGGTGGACGAGCTTCGAACAGCGCTCGATCGTGCGCGCATTCGAACTGTCCGTGGCACGCGCTACTCGTTTGAAACCGGCCCGCGGATGCAGCTGGTGCTCGATGCCCCGGCGCCCGGCACATCTGAGCTATGGCTGCGCCTCCACCTGAGTGCCGACGATGCCGGGGCATTTAGCGACGAACTCCGCGCGCTGTTCGACCGCTATCGCGCGCGCGATTCCGATGCTGGGCCGCGCTACATCCTGCACGGCGCGATTGCGCCCGAATAAGCGATCGACATCTGCCAGCCCGGGACACGCCTTATTGAGGGCGTGGGCGTAACGCTTGAGACCGCGCGCCGAGTGCCCCAATGCCTAACCAAAAGCCGATAATCGGGCTCATTGAGATGCCGACCAACGGCACCGGGAAGGCCCCGATCGCCGGGGCGATGGCGGTACCTGCCATATAGGCTGCGAGCGCCAGAGCCGTGGCCCGAGTCGACCGAGAGCCAGCTAAAATCGGCGCGGCCGTCGCGAGCGCGAGCGCCACGACCGCGACAGCCGCAACCACCGGCGCCCTTTGCCACGCCAGGCCTATTATGCCTTCAACCTCAGCAACGCTCACTAAAGGATCCGGCCGGGACCAGGCAATCAAGCCCAGCACGGCCATGATACCCATCGATGCCAGCGCCCCTCGCGTGCGCTTGCCCGCCAGCAGCAAAATGATTGCAGCGACTGCAAAGCCGCTTGCCTGCGACGCATCGGGCTGCGCCACCAGCAACAGCAGGGCGGCGATCAGGGCGATGGCGGCCCAGGCCCGTTGGCCCAGCACCACAATCATCAGCGGCAGGACGATTGCCGCCGCATTGATCCGAATGGCGCCAATGACAATCCAGCGATGGACGCCCTGTAACCCTGGATCAGCAAAGCAGGCCGTTATCAGCAACAAGGCAATGACGGTCACGATCAAGGGCACAATCCCCGCGCTGCGCGGCCCGCCCGTCGAACCCAATCGACTCATGACGGTCGCGATGACCAAGCCGACCAGCCAGGCCGCGATCATGCGCGCCCATACCGCCAATGCCACCCCGGAATCGGCCGCCGTCCAGCAACCGGCCAGAACGGCGATCAGCGAAGCGGCCCCAAAAAAGCCGATCAAGGATTGGCGCAACCTGATCGTCAACGACTAATCCCTATTCACATCGACCCCAGAGCGACCGCGCATGCCGCAAAATAGGGCAGATGCTGGCCGATTGCACGACGGTTGAGCACCCCACCATCGACAATTTCGTTCAAATCCACATTCTCCCTCCTCTCGCACCCTTGGCACGCTTGTTGTAAGGGATACCGACAGGCAGAGGCACATCCTTCAACAAATCGGGGTTAAACCGTGAAAAAGATCGAAGCGATCATCAAACCCTTCAAGCTCGATGAAGTGAAGGAGGCGCTCCACGAAGTGGGCGTCAGCGGCATCACCGTTACCGAGGCGAAGGGATTTGGCCGACAAAAGGGCCATACCGAGCTGTATCGCGGTGCCGAATATGTCGTTGATTTCCTGCCCAAGGTGAAGCTGGAGGTCGTTGTGGAAGACGCCATGGCTGATCGCGTGGTGGAGGCAATCGCGTCCGCCGCGCAGACCGGTCGGATCGGCGACGGCAAGATTTTCGTCATTCCCGTTGAAACCGTGCTGCGCATCCGCACCGGGGAGCGCGACGAAAACGCGATTTGACGCAGCGCAGCATTATGTGAAAAGTACGCATTGCGCCGCAACATGATTCTCCGGTTCGCAGCTGAGACAATTTAATTCGAAAGGGCACCGACCAATGGCTAATGACGCCGGCAAAATCCTGAAGATGATCAAGGACGACGAAATCGAGTGGGTCGACCTCCGCTTTACCGATCCCAAGGGCAAGTGGCAGCATCTGACGATGGTCTCGTCAGTGATCGGCGAAGACGAGCTGACCGACGGTCTGATGTTCGACGGTTCCTCGATCGAGGGCTGGAAGGCGATCAACGAATCAGACATGATCCTGAAGCCCGATCTCGACGCGGTTTATGTCGATCCTTTCTCAGCCACGCCGATGATGATCCTGTTCTGCGACATTGTCGAACCCTCGACCGGCGCGCTTTATACCCGCGATCCGCGCTCGACCGCCAAGCGCGCCGAGCAATATCTGCAAACGACAGGCATTGGCGACACCGTCTATGTCGGCCCCGAAGCCGAATTCTTCATGTTCGACGATGTTCGCTTCGAAAACAGCTATTCGACCAGCTATTACAAGATCGACGATATCGAACTGCCCGGCAACACCGGTCGCGAATATGAAGGTGGCAATCTGGGCCACCGGCCGCGCGCCAAGGGCGGCTATTTCCCGGTTGCACCGGTCGATAGCGCCGTCGATATCCGCGGCGAGATGGTCTCGACGATGATCGAGATGGGCCTGCCCTGTGACAAGCATCACCACGAAGTCGCTGCCGCGCAGCATGAGCTTGGCCTGACCTTCGGCACGCTGGTGACGACCGCAGACCGGATGCAGATCTATAAGTACGTCGTCCATCAGGTCGCGCATGCTTATGGCAAGACCGCAACGTTCATGCCGAAGCCGATCAAGGAAGATAATGGCTCGGGCATGCACACCCATATGTCGATCTGGGACAAGGGCCAGCCACTGTTCGCGGGCAATGGCTATGCCGGCCTCAGCGACATGTGCCTGTACTTCATCGGCGGTGTCATCAAGCACGCCAAGTCGCTGAACGCCTTCACCAACCCCACCACCAACAGCTACAAACGGCTGGTGCCGGGGTATGAAGCGCCGGTGTTGCTGGCTTATTCGAGCCGCAATCGCTCCGCCTCATGCCGCATTCCTTATGGCACAGGCAGCAAGGCCAAGCGCGTCGAGTTCCGCTTCCCCGACGCGCTCGCCAATCCGTATCTTTGCTATTCGGCGCTGCTGATGGCGGGCCTGGACGGCATCCAGAACCGCATCCATCCGGGCGAGCCGATGGACAAGAACCTCTATGATCTGCCGCCAGCCGAGCTGGAACTGGTCCCGACCGTTTGCGGTTCGTTGCGCGAAGCGCTCGACAGCCTTGAGGCGGATATGGACTATCTGCTCAAGGGCGATGTCTTCTCGAAGGACCAGATCGAAGCCTATATCGAGATCAAGCGCGCCGACGTCGCCCGTTGGGAAATGACGCCGAGCCCAGTTGAATACGACATGTATTACAGCTCGTAACGGGTCATCATCACGCAAAAACAGGGGTGTCCGGCAGCGGCCGGGCACCCCTTTTTTGCGCCCGATGACGCTGCCGATAGGATGCCGCGCTTAGAGCATGATGCCGTTAGGTCGATGGAACTTTCAGCCGTTCGGGCTGAGCGAAGTCGAAGCCCACGCGCTTCGCATGCCCTTCGACTTCGCTCAGGGCGAACGGCGGATCGGTTGCTCCAATCCGATGTCATCACACTCTAGGGACGAGACCCAGGCGTGACGCTTGCGAACGAGCAGCACCGGTGACCCGCACCCGATTGTTGCCGATTATTTCCAAATTATTTCTAATGTCACGGTTGAGCAACGAAACCGTCACTCGCCCCCGGTAGCGCCCCGACTGTCGATTCGACTTGGGGATTTTGAAGAAATGAAAAAGTTGCTGAACCGCGCCCTGTATATGGGCGCGAGCATGTCGATTATTGGCGCGTCGATAGCACCGATCGCTGCGCATGCAGAAGACGCAGCGCCGACGGCCGAGACAAAGCGTGACGTGCCGATGCCCGGCATCGCCGAAGGCTCCGACATTGTCGTGACGGCGACCAAGGCCAATGAGATCGCCCCCGTCACCGCCTCGCTCCAAACGACCCAGCCGCAATCGATCATCTCGCGTTCGTTCATTGAGGATTCGCTGCCCAAGACAGCGGATTTCAACCAGATTGCGCTGATCTCCCCCAGCGTCTCCAATTTCGGCGGCGTCAATGGCGTTGGCCTGTCGGAAAGCAAGGCGCAGATCCGCGGTTTCCAGGACGCGGAATATAACATCACTTATGACGGCGTACCCTTTGGCGATACGAATGATCCGTCACACCATTCGAACACCTTTTTCCCATCCAACACCATCGAAACGCTGATCATCGATCGTGGCCCCGGCAATGCCAGCCAGCTTGGTCAGGCAACCTTTGGCGGCAATTTCAACCTGTTTTCGCGCGAAACCCGCCACGATGCGAGCATCGAGGCAACGGGCAGCTATGGCAGCTTCAACACCTATCTGGTGCGCGGCCTGGTCCAGAGCGGCGACATCGATGCACTGGGCGGTACCCAGATCGTGCTCAGCGGCCAGCATGTGCGCACCGACGGCGCGCGGTCATTCAGCCCCTATGAAGCCAGCAACGTCTTCGGCAAGATCATCGTGCCGATCACGCCCGACGTAAAGCTGAGCGTGCTTGGCACCTATAGCTACAACACGTTCAACCAGCCCGACAATGACGGCGTCACGCTGGCGCAGATCGCCCTGTACGGCAAGGATTTCAGCCTCAACCTCAACCCGAATTCGCAGGCCAACCGCGACTATAATCCGGAATCAAAGAAGACCGATTTCGAAATCATCAAGCTAGAGGCGCATCTGTCGGATCGGTTCACCTTCGAAAACCGGCTATATACCTATGCCTATCAAAACCTGACGACCAGCGGCAACGATGTGACCGTTGTCGGCACCGCTGGCGAAGCCGCCGCGAATGTCGTTCGGCTGACGCCAACCGGCGCAAACCAGTTCGGCGTACCCGGCTATACCAAGACTAACCAGTACCGCGTCTATGGCGATATCGCGAAGCTGCACGTCGTGCTCACCGATTTCGCCCGGCTCACGGTCGGCGGCTGGATCGAGCAGTCGGATACCTATCGGCAGCAACGCACGATCGATCTGGTGACGGGCGCGCGCAACTATTCGATCACCAACACGGCCGCGCAGGTCAACACCCCGCGCGACGTGCGTTATGATCAGAACTCAGCCTTCTCCAACGGCGAAGAGTTTGTCGAGCTCGAGGTCGAACCGATCGCTGGGCTGAAAATCACGCCCGGTTACAAGCATGTCGATTTCACCCGCAAGATCAACGCGCTGTTCAACCAGACCACACGTATCCCGGCGGTGTCGACGGCATCCTACAGCGCCGACCTGCCCTTTGTGACGGCCAATTACGCCATCACCGAGCGGCTTTCGGCCTATTTCCAATATGCCAAGGGTTTCCTGCCGCCACTGCTCAACACGCAATATGTCGTGAACCCAGGGCTCTCGTCGCTCGATCCCCAGAAATCGACCAATTATCAGGTTGGCGCCGTCTATCACGGTCCGCATCTGTCGGTTGATTTCGATCTCTACCAGATCGAATTTGACAACAAGATCAGCTCCTTCACCTCATCGGTTCCCGGTCAGGGCGTGATCTTCGTCAATGCCGGCAAGGCGCTGTACAAGGGCATCGAAGGCCAGATCACCTATGCTTTCGACTTTGGCCTGGCGGTTTTTGCCAATGGCTCGATCAACTATGCACGCACCGCCAATAACCCGGGCGCCCCGGCGACTGAGACCTATCTTGCACGTGCGCCAAAATCGACCGCGGCCGCTGGCATCCTGTACAAGGACGGCCCGATCCGCTTCTCCCTGATCGATAAATATACCGGCGTCCAATATGCCGATGCCGGCAACACGCTGCCGCTGGAGGGGTACAACACCGCCATTGTCTCGGGCAGCTATGATATCGGTCCGGTGCGGCTCGGTATTCAGGTCACCAACCTGACGGACTCGCGCAAGGTGATCAGTATTTCCGGCACGGCCGTCGCCTCCCGGCAATATTTCTTCCAGGCACCGCGCGAAATCACCGGCACGGCAACGCTGCGCTTCTGATCGATCGACAAGACGCGAGGCATCGGCGCAACCCGATCGTTGCCGCTTCGCAAACGCATACACAAACAACATCGCCCGGGGAGGAAACTTCCCGGGCGTTGTTGCGTCGGCTCTTCCCCCCGCCGCACAAATCGTTACCGGTCACCGCGCACGATTTCAGGAGCCCCCATGCAATTTGACGACGTCATGCTCGGTCGCCGCAGCATCCGCGGGTACAAGCCCGATCCGGTCCCGCGCGCGCTGATCGAGGAAATTCTGGCCATCGCGATGCGGGCACCGTCATCGATGAACACCCAGCCGTGGAATTTCTACGTCATCACCGGCGAACCGCTGGATCGCATTCGGGCCGGCAATACCGAACGCACGCTGGCCGGCGTGCCGCAATCGCGCGAGTTCCGGACGGGCCAGGCGTTTGCGGGCCAGCACCGCGACCGGCAGAT